>DFBV01000218.1:0-12327 GCA_002366755.1 Anaerolineales bacterium UBA3071 | reverse complement strand
GGCCAAAAGGGGATAGAAGGAGGCCAACTCCCAGCGCTCTTTGTAAGCAGGGCCTAGCGACATCGCGAAATCCAACTCCAGGCGGATGGTCGCGTCTGGGGCCAAAGGATGAGGTAAGGGAGCTACCACCGCCGTATTGGAAGCGATATAGCCAATCTCCACCGGCTCCCCATTCACGGTGACCCCTCCCACCTGCATCCGATCTTTATAGGCAATCCCCTCCGTGGCGGGGCCAAAATTGGGATAAAGGCGCAGGACCAGTTCCTCCAGCGTCTGGCCCTCGTGGTTGGTGAAGAGAAGCGCTTCTCGTGTGACCACTTTCGTGACCACCTTCTCAATCACAATCGGTGTAGGTGTGGGCGCGGGTGTGGCTGTGACGAACACCTTCACCTTGATCACCTTCTCAATCACGCTCGGCGTAGGCCTAGCGCAAGCCGTGAGAAGCGATATCAACGAGATCAGCAGGATGGGCAGTTTCTTCATCATCAACCCCCCTCTACCGATTCAATGCAATGAAGTAGAAGAACCCTGTTGACCCCAAGATATGACAGCGAACGTCTAGGATCAAACGAATTCCATCCCTGTACTACAGTGGCCCTCTCCTATTTCGGACTCCTTGGCAAAAGATGATAATCTCGATCACAATCCAATTCTACCGTACAGCGGGGAGACTTGTCAAACCTGATAGCGGCCAAGGGCAGTTGCATCCATCGCCAAGTGACTTGTTGGGGAGGAAACCGTCATGCGGAGTCTCTGCACATGCTCGTGCTGCGCCTGTAACTTTCTCCGCCACAGCACGTAAAGGTAGGTGAAAGCATCTGACCAAGGAGGAAGGAATCATGCAACGCCGGACTGTGTGGATCATCGTGATTGTTGTGCTGTTGCTGCTGTGTTGCTGCGCCATGACCGGCGTCGGGCTGGGTCTTGGCCTCTTCTCGTGGAGCCGGGAGACCGGCTTCGACTTCGATGTCGCCGACTTCACTGGGCCTAGCGTCGAGGCGACGGCGATCATGAGGGAACAGTTTGCTGTCGAAGGAATACCCCTGCTGGACGTGGACTGCCCTGTCTGCGATGTGGAGATCAGCGCTGGATCGGGCGCAGTGGTGGAGATTGAGGCGACAAAGCATGCCTGGGCAGGCGACAGAGATGCTGCTGAGCGGGCGCTGGATCGAATAGATGTGTCGCTTATCCAGCGGGACGAGCGTATTCTCGTCAAAGTGGACATGCCTCAACTGCGGCAATTGGGAGGTGACTGGCGTGAGAAGCGCGCCCGCGTAGACCTGGAGATCACCGTACCTCAACAGACCGACCTCAAGCTCCAGTTGGACATCGCCGACGTAGAGGTCGAAGGGGTCGAGGGCCAGGTGGACATCAGCACTGACGTAGGGCAGGTGGAACTGAAGGACGTCGTGGTTCGCGACAGTCTGAAGGTGCGAACCGATGTGGCTCGCATCCGCTTCGAGGGGGTTCTAGGCGAAGGCGTGCGTTGCGACATACGGAGCGATGTGGGGGACATTGCCCTGACGCTTCCCGCCGACAGTAGCTTCGAGATTGATGCGGAAAGCAATGTAGGGGCCGTGACGTGTGATTTCGATGTCAGGGGAGTCCAGGGACGGAAGCAATTCGTCGGCGGACGTATTGAGGGCACAGTGGGCGAGAATCCCACGGCGAAACTCAAGCTGGGGTCCGAGGTAGGGAGCATCCGGATCTACAAAGACTAACGTCTCTTGCCAGACTCTTCGCTCCGTTGGGGAAGCCCAGGCTGCATGCCTGGGCTTCCTCGCGTCTGGCTTCCCAAACCCTGCGAAGAGCCGCAGGGTTCTCCACAGACAGTTTGACGCGTGTCTCTGTCCGTGGTATCATGGCAGAGACGACGGCGCGGAGCGCACTTGGTTATGGACGAAGTTTATCTCGACAAGGATATTGCCGCCACACGCGGCGTACCCTCGCTGGTCTGGCGGGCAGGACAGGAGCGACGGCTGGGGATGATGCGGTGCTGGGCATCACTGGACGATGCACGCGTCCTGGTGGACGGCTGCGGCGTGGGGATGTACGTCCGGGCACTGCGCGACTTCACGCTACACGTCTACGGACTGGACATCGAGCCGGAGCGGGTGGCCGAGGCACAGGCAGCGGTGCCCGATGCTGCATTGCAGGTCGCCGCTGGCGAAAGGCTGCCCTACGCCGACGGCAGCCTGGACGTCGTCCTCAGCCACGAAGTGATCGAGCATGTGGACGATGACCAGCAGGCGCTGGTCGAGGCGCTACGCGTACTGCGGCCTGGCGGTCGGCTGCTCCTCTTCTGCCCCAACCGGCTCTATCCTTTCGAGACCCACGGCCACTACTGGCGGGGCAGCTACCACTTCGGCAACACGCCGCTCATCAACTGGCTGCCGGACCGCTGGCGGAACCGCCTGGTTCCCCACGTGCGGGCCTACACGCGGCGGGACCTGAAGCGGCTCCTCGCTGGGCTGCCAGCCCGTTTCGTTCACTACACACGGATCTACCCTGGTTTCGACAACATCGTCGCCCGCAGGCCGGTGTTGGGCCGCTGGCTGCGACGTTTCATGTACGCTCTGGAGCGAACGCCCCTGCGCGCCTTCGGGCTGAGTCATTTTCTGGTAGTGGAAAAGACAGGAAGTAGACAAGTAGACAAGTGAACAGGGAAACAAGTAGACAAGGGGCAGCCAGATGCTCTTTAACGCCTTGTGTACTTGTCTACTTATCCCCTGGTGCAGAGTGACAGCTCAGACAGGTGTCGTTACTCCACCCCTGGTGATCGTTGGGGAAGGGCATTGCCTTGTCGGCGTCGTGGCAGAAGAGGCAGTCTTCTCGACCATCCAAACCGTGGGTGATCGGCGGCAGCGCCGCCTCCGGGGTGGGTTCAGGGGGCTCAGGCTCCACACCGGCAAGCCAGGCATGGACCAGGCGCAAATCGTCGTCGCTGATCCACGTGCCACTCTGCTCTATCGCCGGATCATCCGGAGCCGTCGCGATGGGCGGCATGCGGTCCGCAAGGGGCGACCGCGTGCGCTGCCTGAAAGCATCGAAGTCGAGGCTCGTGTCGGCCAGCGGTGGCCCAAAGCCTCCCCCTCCCTGGTAGCCGTGACAGTTACGGCAGGAAAGCCCAGACCGCTCCTGCCAGATGCTCTGTCCCATCTCCGCGGTGCTGCCCCCAGCCAGCCGGGCGGGCGATGGCTGCACGTCATGGCAGACGGTGCAGGTTTCGTCGCCGCTGCCCGCGTGATTGGCGGGCATGGCGTGCGGCTCGCCTTCGCCGTGGCAAAGGTGGCATTCCTCTCGCCCTGCCACCGGGTGCGGGATCAGCCTAGCCGACACGCGGGCAACCGTAGGCAAGGGGGCAGGCAGAGCTGGCGAAGGTGAAGGCGATGGAGACGGGGTGACCGCCTGGCTACACGTTCCGAGAACAGGGACGAGGACCACAACGGCTATGAGGTAGACAAGGACGATCATCGTCTTGCGTTTTCTGTAGACCAGCAAGCTCTTTCTCTCCCTTGTTGCCTGGTGACTGCGGCCTTGACAGCGAGCATCTGCTGCGCAAATCTGCTGCGCAGAAAAGGAAGGTCGCAAGAACAACTCATGCGACCCTTCCGTCTCACCGCTTATACACAGAAACCCCTCACTGTGTCACACACGGCAACTTCAGCTCCTCAGAACCGCTTTCACCCTGGCAACTAGTAGCGGATCCTCTGTGCACATCTGATGCAGAGTGTCGTATCCGGCAGTATGTCCAGCCGTTCGGGCTCGATCTGTTCGCCACAGCGTTCGCAGATGCCGTAGTCTCCTTCATCCAGACTCTTCAGGGCATCTTCCAGGGAAGCGATCTTGGCCAGGACGCGTTTGCGCAGAGCGAGATTCATCTCCCACTCATAGATATCCGGGCTACCTTGACCCAGACCGAAGTCAGGCCGATGCTCTAGCTTCCTTTCCAGGCGCGTCAATTCCTCTCGCGCTTCGGCCAGTTCTCTGAGCAGTCTAGCCTGATGCTCCTGCGTTGGCTGCTTCTTGCTCTTTCCTCTTCGATTGCGGTTGCTGGCATCCGCTGATTTCACGACACTCTCTGGGTATTAAGGCAGAACTGGCACGCGGCCACAAGCCCGGCGGCTATGGAAAGCCGCCCTACTCACATCAGTTTTCCGTAGGGCAGGTTTCCATACCTGCCGCTCCGCTGTGGAAGGGCTGGTTAGTTGCCCATAGGCTTCTTATAGCGGTAGGTGATCCGTCCCCGTGTCAGGTCGTAGGGCGACAGCTCCACCCGCACACGGTCCCCGAGAAGGACGCGTATGTAGTGCTTACGCATCTTCCCCGACAGATAGGCCAGCACGGTGTGGCCTCCGTCTAATTCCACGCGGAACTGGGGACCGGTGAAGGTTTTGAGAACCGTCCCTTCCATCTCCAGTTTCTCTTTGGATGATTGTGCAGCCATCAGATCCTCACTCTCTCATCCGCCACTCTGTCTTGCGCTGCTGTCGCCTTGCCTTGCGGATGGCCTTCTGGCGCTTGCGGCGACGCAGCTCGCTCGGCGGCACGTACCACCGCTTCCTCCGCACAGTGCTCAGGATCCGAGATCGGGTGACTTCCTTGCGGAACCGCCTCAGCAAGCTGTCCGGCGACTCTCCGGGTCGAAGTTGAACTGAAATGGCTACTCACCTCCTTAGGGTCAAGGTACTGCTCTGCACAAAAAAAGAGCTCAATGTCCTGGTCGCAGACAGGCACGCAGGCAATCGAGCTCATCACCCCTTACTTTCAGGGTACTCTCTCAATTATCCTCGCGATGGCTCCCTCCCTGACAAGTGCATGATAGTTTGACAGGTACCGCACTATTCAAGAGAGTTTGCATTTGTCCGCCCATGCCTCGACTCACCTTACGGCTTGTCTCACGACCCCTATTATACTCAAGTTGTCCAAGATGTCAACTTGACGTATCTGCGTGGTATGCTTATTATCGCCGCCTGCGCAGCCAAAGCGAGAGACTCAGCAAGATGACAAGCAGGCCAGCTAGGGCGATCTCTACCAGGTGCGGCAAAGTCCACCATGAATCGGGCCGCGCAGCTTTCCCCAGGTGCGCCAGCGTGGGCTGCGGCAAAGGCGCCGGCGTCGGTGCAACGGCAAGCGAGACTGCGGTTTCCTCCTCTTCCTTTTCCTCTGCTGCTTCCTCTGCTGCTGCTGGCGCGGGTGGGGCGCTGGGCTTGGGCTGCTCGGGCGGCGGAGCGGTTTCTCGTGGTGGTTCTTCAGCCCTCAAGGCCACAACCGTCGGCGCTGGCTCTGGTCTGCTTGCCTCTGCCTGGCCTCCGCCCACTGCCAGCGGCTCATCCCTGGGCGTGGCGGCCAGAGCCAGCATCTCCGCTTCAGTGTGCTTCTCGACAACCTGTTTGCCGGCTCTGTCGGTCTCCTGAGTCTCTTGCACTGCCATAATACCTGTGTCTTGCACCGCCTCCGCTTCCACCAGCACGGTTTCTACCACGACTTTCTCTGCTACCATGGGTGCTGGTGCCTCGTAGCGCATGGGCGCCCGCAGAACATCACCCACCGCGACGACGAGCAAGAGCGCAGCTACCACCGCCGTGGCCCCCTGCAGGTAGGCGGAGAACCGGCGTGCCCGGCGACGCGCCGCAGTGCGTCTTACGTCTGCTTCCGAAAGGGTGAAGGCGTGAGGCACGCTCACTCGCGGCGTGGCGCGCAGCAGATCCGTTGTGTAGCGCAGCGTGTCCAGTTCGCGAGCACAAACCGCACAGGCGCGCAGATGCTGCTCCACCCGCCCACGTTCCTGGGGCGTCACCTGCTTGTCCAGATAGGCGGAGAGGAGCTCAGGAGCGATGTGCTTTTCTTTCCGTTTCTGTGCACGTCCGAACATCTTCAAGCGTCCTACCTCATGCCTCTTGCATCTCGCGCCTTGTGTCCCGCACTTTGTAGACGATAGCGAGAAGGCAAAAGTTCCTGCTGCTGTAACAGGTAGCCTCGCAGCTTGGCTCGTCCCCTGCTCAGGCGGGATTTGACTGTGCCCAGCGAGCAGCCCATTGCCTCGGCGGCTTCCTGGTAGCTCAGTCCCTGGATATCGGAAAGCACCACCGCTGTGCGCTGGTCAGGTGGCAGCGTGGCGATGCCTGCCTGGATCACCCGGCCCAGTTCCCGTCGCAGTGCCTGTTCTTCTGGCCCAGCGTGGCCGTTGACCAACTGCCAGGCATGTTCGGGCGCTACATCCAGATCGTCCAGAGACGAGGCGCGCCGTCGCTGCCGGGCCCGCAGGGCATCGTAGCAAGTGTTGGTGACGATGCGCAGCAGCCAGGCTTTGAAAGAGCCTCCCCGGTAACCGCCCAGTGCTCTGTAGGCTTTGAGGAAGGCGTCCTGGGTGGCGTCGGCGGCCGCGTCGGCATTGCCCACGATCCGGTAGGCCACGTTGTAGGCCAGACCTTGGTAGTGCAACACCAGTTGGTTGAAGGCAGGCAGCTCACCGCGCTGGGCGGCGGCCACGAGTGTTTTTTCGTCCATGTCCCGCTACATTGAGACTCAGTGAGACTCAGTCTTCGCAAGGAGCGGTAGATGTGCCATACTTGGGCAGGAAACGGGCCATAGCTGAGCCTTTCTTGTCCCCGACAAGCTCTGATGGTGCCGATTGAGGGATTTGACGAAAACAGCCTGTTCGACTATACTAGAGTCGTGCCGAAGTGCTGGAATAGGTAGACAGGGCGGTCTCAAAAACCGCTGAGGGCGACCTCGTGTGGGTTCGAGTCCCACCTTCGGCACCGAAGGGGAGAGCCATTAGCTTTCCTCACTCATTATACCAGTTTTTGCCGAATCACGCCAAGAAGCAAGGCTGGTGGGAGCACTGATGAGACCTCCGAGGTCTCGAGAAGACCTCGGAGGTCTGTTGTGAGCCGAAGGGATGGCCCAACCTGGGGTTTCCCGCGGAGCCTGAAGCCTGTCCTTTCGAGCACAGAGGAGACCATTGGATACACCATTTCAATACGTTCGTCGACGCTTCTTGGTGGTGCTTTGTTTCCTGACCGTCATCAGCCTAGTAGTTGGATTGTCAGGATGCGCCAGCCAGGGGCGAGATGGAGTGTTGTCGAGGGAAGCGAAAGGGGGGCGCGCGCTGGACATCGCCGCTGACTACGCGAAAGATGCTGACCTGGCGCGGGCACAGGCCCGTTTGAATGAACTGGACGTCGCCAACGCCACCCAGTGGGTGGTGATGCTTGCCGAGCGGCACATCGCCGAAGGGGGTGATGATGGTGTGGCGCGCCCACTGGCCGAGTTGGCCCGGGATCTGGGCTGCGGCAGCCAGAAGATCGCGGCCTATCTGGTGCCGCCCACGCCGGTTCCCACGGCAACGCCAACCGCGGAACCGACGCCCACAGCTCCTCCGACTCCCACACCAATCCCGCCTACGCCCACCCCGGAGGTTCCGACGGCGACGCCGGTGCCCTCGACTCCCACACCCGAGCCGGCGACTTTTACCCCGACTCCCAAGCCGCACGTGGTGGTGAAATCGGGCGGGGTCAGCGTGCGCAGTGGCCCGAGCACAGCGTATCCGCTTCTGGGCTTGCCTGAGGAGGGCCAGCGGTTCGACATCGTAGCCCGTAACCAGGCGGGGGATTGGTGGCAGATCTGCTGTTTGGCGGGGGACCAGGGCTGGGTCGCAGCGTCGTTGGTGGATACCGGCGGCCCGACCGATACTGTAGCTGTGGCGTCCAATATCCCACCACCGCCCGCCACGCCCACTCCGGCCCCGCCCACGGCGACGCCGGAGCCGACGAGGCCGCCGATCGACTTCGTGGTCGCATCCATAAGGCTGTGGGGCGTAGAAGAGAACGGCGGCTATTTCGACGGCGTCTCTCTGCATTGTGGGGAAAAGCGCCAGTTGCGCGTGATTGTTCAGGATGTCAATGGCGCGCCGTTGAATGGGGTGGCAGTGTACGGCATCTATAGCAAGGTCACCCAGGTCACAGGCGATAAGGGGCCTGCTGGGACCACTCAGTTGATTCTGGGCGGTGGTGATGACGTGCAGGTTGTCCGAGACGTGGATGGCCGGGAGGTCACCAGCGAGGTGGCTCGTGGTCTCACAACAGATCCGCGCGTGATCTCGGATGAGCATTTCATTTCGGCGGGTTACTGCACTGATCATGCCAGTTGTGAAGCATTGCGCTCTACGCTGGCTTGTTTCGCTCATTACTCTTGGGACGTTGTCTTTCGACGCACTTACTAACATGCAACTCTGTGTCTGAATCTGTGCATTTAGTCAGAATGGGTTATTGACATCTGTGTTCATTGATGGTAAAATGGCAAAGTGGGCTTGTGCGTGGAGAAGTGGACATGACTACTTGCACGGGTTTCACTTGAAGGACTTGAAATCACTGGGGTGCATGGTCTCCGCCGTGACTGGGATGAGAGGCGTACACTCCTTCTGGAGGACATACACATCGTGAAAGAAAGCATGATCGGCAGCGTTCCCCTGTTCGCTGGCCTTTCTGAAGAGGAGCGGCAGCTCCTGTCGGAACGGATGCATCTGGAGCATCACAGCCAGGGAGAACTGCTTTTTGTCCAGGGCGAAGCGAGCGGCGCGCTGTACCTCATCAAATCCGGCTGGGTGCGGCTGAGCGCCGAAAGGTTCGCCGCCCTCGCCAGCATGGGCCCTGGTAGCCTGGTGGGCGAGACGGACATGCTCTCGGATCGCTCCCGCTCCACCAGCGCCGAAGCGACCACAGATACCGAAACCTGGGTGCTATCCCACAGCGATCTGGAGGAGGTGATTGCCGAGCTCCCCAGTGTGGGCATCAAGATGAGCCGCGCCTTTGGCGACAAGGTGGCCCAGCTCGCGGCCTATCTGGCCCAGCGGTTGCGAACAATCCCTGGCTTCCGTGAGTTGGACGCGGAGGTTCTGACGGCCCTGGCGGGCTGCTTGCAGCCGCAGGAAGTGCAGCGCGGCGGCCTCATCTTTCAGATCGGCGATTCCAGCGAGGCGCTCTACATCCTGCAAAGCGGCCAGGTGCGGTTGCTGACGGAGACAGAGCCTTCGGAGGTGGACTATGTGGAGCTCTCCGAAGGTGCCATCTTCGGCGAGATGCCCCTTTTGACCGGTAAACCGCAAGGCCAGGCGGCGCGGGCTGCCTCTGACGTCTTGCTGTGGGTCTTGCCCAAGGCAGATTTCGATGACTTGTGCGCCACCTACCCCATCATCCGGAGCGCGTTGAGCCGGGATCTGCGTGGCCGTCTGAGCCCCGAGGATCGTGCTCTGGCGGTGGAGCGCTTGCGGGCCATGCCTCTATTCAGCGAGCTGCCAGAGGAAGCGCTGAGCGCCATGGCCAAGCGGTTGCTGCTGCAACACGCGCCAGCGGGCGAGCTCATCTTCCAGATAGGCGGACCGGGCGATGCACTCTACCTGGTGGAAACGGGGCAGGTCGAGTTGTCGACCGAGAGTCGGCGGGGGGAGGAATCGCTGGCCCGCTTGGGCTCTGGTGGCTTCTTCGGCGAGATGGCCCTGCTGACGGGCAAAACGCGTGCTGCCACCGCTCGTGCTCTGCAGGATGCCAACCTCTGGGTTCTGTATCGCACCGATTTCGATGACCTTCTGGTGCAGCACCCGGCTATCAGCGTGAGCCTGAACCGCAGTCTGGCTCAGCGATTGACTGAGGCAGATCAGGCCTACGTGAATCAGCATCTGCGACGGCTGAGTCTTGTGGCTGGCTTTTCCCCTCAGCAGTTACAGGAAGTCGCCGAACGGCTGCGTCCTGCGCGCTATCGCGCCGGCGAGCGCATCTACGACCAGGGAAGCGAAGGCGAGTCGCTTTACCTCATCGAGCGTGGTGAGGTGCAGGTGCTCAAGCAGGTGGAGGGCACAAGCATCCCGCTGGCCAACCTGGGCGCGGGAGACTTCTTCGGCGAGATGGAGTTGCTGAACGTTGGCCCCCGCTCAACCACGGTCGAGGTGGTGCGCGACGCTGACCTCTGGGTGCTCAATAGGGACGATTTTGAGACGCTGCTGCTGCGCTATCCGAGCCTGTCCATCAACCTCAGCCGCGTCATCAGCCGCCGCTTGAACGAGGTGGACCTCAAGCTCGCCCATTCGCTGCGAGGCGTGCCGCTTATGGGCGAAGCAGCGCCGAGCGTCGAGCCTGCACTGGTTCGCGCTCCAGCGATTCCCATTGTTCGGCGGCGGCCCGTAGCACCGCCTGTCGTTCGTCCGAAGCGGGAACGTGTGCCACGCGAGGGGGCTGGCATCCTTGGTGCGTTGCAGGGGTTGAGCCTGGCCGCCGAGAGTGCCGCCGTGTGGTTCAACGCCCGGACGACGGGGGCCAAGCTGCGTCTGGCTGCGGTGACCCTGCTGGTGATCTGGCTCTGTGGCATCGCCGCACCGGTGGCCGTGATCCGCTCTCTCCGCTCCACCGGCCAGGTGCAGGCCAAGGACCTGGCGGCGTTGGTCTACATGGAAACAGCGATGCCCCAGACGCGCCGCGTGCAACAGGCACAGGTGCTGGCTATGGCTCCGACGGCGGTAGTGCGCACGCCGGTTTACACGCCACTACCTACCGAGACGCCTGTCCCCACTGATACGCCGACCCCTACGGATACGCCGACGCTAACGCCAACGGCCACGGACACGCCGGTGCCGACGCCGACACCGACCCATACGCCGATACCACCGACGCTGACTCTTGTGCCGCCGACACCGACGCCCATACCGCCCACGCCCACACCGCCGCAGGTCATGGCTGCTGCGGTTGCTGAGCCCGAACCCGAACCCGAGCCCGCTGCTCCTGCCATTAGCTGGGACGGCCGGCTGGATCAACTGGGGGTGGGGCTACAGGCTGCCAATGTGGCGCCCGGGCAGCCCTACTGGCGGCTGGTGGAAGCGCGCTGGGAAGACGAGAAGGAAGCCGGAGGCAAGCACAATATCTACGTCAACGTGCTGGACGAAAACGGCGAGCGTATCATCGGACAGCCGGTGGTCATCGAGTGGCGCGACGGGAAGGACGTGAAGCCGACGGAGAAGAAGACGGAGCCGGAGTATTCCTTCAACTTCGACATGTACGGCACCATCGGCTCTTACAACGTGTATATCGAGGGCTTGCCCAGCGACACACTGCTAGGAGCGGGCCTGGGCGATCTGGCACTGCCTGACTGGAACATCCATACTTGCTTCTATCTGACCTTCCAGCGGTCGGTGCCGTAGTATTGAGAGTCTGCCAATGACGTGCCGAGGGACGGGGCAGCAGCCTCGTCCCTCTTTTCGTGTGCGGGTAGGAGTATCGATTCTGGGTTCGTAGTGGCGGCTTCAGCCGTCTTCTTGGGCTGCTGGGAGCGCTGAAGCGCTCACTACAAACCTTGCTCACCGGGCAGGCTGCCGCACCAGCGTTTTGGGGGTTCTGTGAGGAGCGCTATGAGCAGGAAGAAAGAAGCACCAATCGAGAACGTACGTATCATCGGCATTTTCGCTCACGTGGATGCTGGCAAGACGACCACGTCGGAAGCGATTCTATACTACACAGGACGCACTCATCGCCTGGGCAGTGTGGACGCGGGGAACACGCAACTGGATTGGATGGAACAGGAGCGGGAGCGAGGTATCACCATCACCGCGGCTGCCACCGCCTGTCATTGGCATGACCACCGCATCAATCTGATTGATACCCCCGGTCACATTGACTTCACCGCTGAGGTGGTGCGTTCCATCCGCGTCATTGATGGCGCTGTGGTCATCCTGTGCGGCGTCGGCGGCGTAGAGCCGCAGACCGAGGCGGTCTGGATGCACGCCAATCGCGAGAACCTGCCTCGCGTGCTCTTCATCAACAAGCTCGACCGGGTGGGTGCTGATTTCCAGCGCGTGCTGGCGGAGGTGCACGAGCGGTTCACCCCCCATGCTGTGCCGCTGCAGCTTCCCATTGGCAGCGAAGGCATGTTCACCGGGGTCGTGGGCCTGCTCAACCAGCAGGCGCTGGTCTGGCCCAGTGGCGGCGACGATCCGGCAGTAGAACCCATTCCCGCCTCCATGCGTTCTCAGGTTGCTCTGGCCAGAGAGACGCTGTTGGACGCTATCTGCGAGACGGACGAGACGCTGCTGGAACAGCGGTTGGAGGGGGGGGAGCCCGATGTGGCCACGCTCCAGGCAGCGCTGCGCCGCGCCACCCTTGTTGGGAAACTGGTGCCGGTGTTCTGCGGCGCTTCCCGCAACCGCATCGGCGTGCAACCACTGCTCGATGCTATCATCGCCTATCTGCCAGCGCCGGTGGATATGCCTTCCATACTGGGCGTCGTCCCCGGCGACGAAGATGACATCATCGAGCGGCCCGACGATCCCTCCGCCCCCCT
>DFBV01000252.1 GCA_002366755.1 Anaerolineales bacterium UBA3071 | reverse complement strand
TTTTGTCTCAAAGCAGGTATAATGACTAGTGGTAAACATGAAGCTGGGCATTGGCGATTCTCCTCCTCCGCATCCTGTGGTTCGTCGGTGATCATGTCTCAGATGTAGACTACTCAGAGATTCGCCAAAGTCGAATATGAAGGTTCGAAGCTACGGGTCTGCAGCACTCGGCCTGGCCTCGGATCTGCGACTATAAAGCCAGCGTAGGAGCACAGTGCCATGAGGACGATCAAACTGGATGGCGAGTCGCTGACCCTTGACGATGTGGTGGCTGTGGCGCGGGCAGCACCGGGAACGGTATCGCTGCGCCTCACGCCCGACGCGCGGCACAAGGTGCGGCGGGCTAGAGAAGCCGTGGAAGGATTCGTGGCCCGTGGGGATGTCATCTATGGCATCACCACTGGCTTCGGTTCTTTCAAGGACAAGGTCATCCCGCCTGACCAGGTGCGCCAGCTTCAGCGCAACATCATCATGAGCCACGCGGTGGGCGTGGGGGAACCCTTCTTGGCGGAGGTAGTGCGGGCGATGATGCTGGTGCGGGTCAACGCGCTGGCCAAAGGGCATTCGGGCATCCGCCTGAAGACGCTGGAGATGCTCTTGGCCATGATGGAGCGGGGGGTGCATCCCATTGTGCCCAAGCAGGGTTCGGTGGGAGCCAGCGGTGACCTGGCTCCGCTGGCTCACATGGCGCTGGTGCTCATCGGCGAGGGAGAGGCGAAGGTTGAGGGGAAACGTCTTCCGGGACGCGATGCGCTGTGCCGGGCTGGGCTGGAGCCGATCACGTTGGAGGCCAAGGAGGGGCTGGCGCTGACCAACGGCACCGCACTGATGGCTGGCCTGGGCTCGCTTCTGGTCATCGAGTCGGAGCGCACGGCGCGGGTGGCTGACATCGCCGGCTGTCTCAGCTTGGAGGCGCTGTACGGCACCACGGTGGCCTTCGATGCTCGAATCCACGCTGTCCGTCCCCATCCACGGCAGTTAGAGTGTGCCACGCGACTGCGCCGGCTGCTGGAGGGGTCGACTTTCGTGCGTGATGCCAGGGGGCAGACATCAGGGGTCGGAGATCGGGGAGCGAAGATTGACCCGCAGGACGCTTACACGCTGCGCTGCATCCCTCAGGTGCATGGTGCCTGTCAGGACGCCATCAAGTACGCCCGCTGGGTGGTGGACATCGAACTCAACAGCGTTACTGACAACCCGCTCATCTTCTTCGACGAGGCGGGGGAACCCGTGTGCCTTTCTGGTGGCAACTTCCACGGCGAACCGTTGGCCATCGCCTTCGACTATCTGGGGCTGGCGCTGACCGAGTTGGGCAACATGGCCGAGCGTCGCCTCACTCGTCTGACCGACGGCAGCAGCAACCGCCACGTGCTGCCCGACTTCTTGACCCAGCACGGGGGCCTCAACTCCGGCTTCATGCTGACGCAGTACACGGCCGCCGCGCTGGCCTCGGAGAACAAGGTGCTGGTGCATCCTGCCAGTGCGGACACCATTCCCACCTCGGCCAACATGGAGGACCACGTCTCTAACGGCCCGGCTGCCGCCCGCCAGGCGCGGCGTATCCTGTGCAATCTGAACTACATCCTGGCCATCGAACTGTTCGCCGCCGCGCAGGGGATTGACTTCCGCCGCCAGGTGTTGGGACCGAGGGCGCAACTGGGCCGGGGCACGGCTGTTGCCTATCGGCTCATTCGAGAAAGGGTGCCTTTTCTCGAAGAGGATGCGATCATGTACCCGCATATTGAAGCGGTGCACGAACTGGTGGTCAGCGGCGAGTTGGTGGCTGCGGTAGAGGCAGCGATGGTCTAGTCTCACCAAGGGGCATGGCTTTCGATTGCCCGGCCTAGCAAAGGGTGGTATAATCTGTTCTTGAAAGAGAAGTTATCAGCACTCAGTTCACATAAGGATGCAGAACATGGACACAACACAACTGACTCAGATGGTCAACTGGCTGGACGAGGAATTCCGCCGCGAGCGGGCCGGGATCACCAAGCTGCAGCAACTGGTGGAGCGGCAGACGGGTGAACTCAGCGAGCAATCGCGGCAGATCAAGGATCTGGAAGGCCGTCTTGCCAATACCCAGGCACAGCTCGCCAAGTTCGCTCGACTGGACGAAACCCTTCAGCAGTTCAAGAACGAAGTGGTGCTTTTGCTCGACAAGCGGGATGAGCAGCGCCGCAAAGCGCAGCGAGAGACGGAACGGCTGCGCATGGCTGAGCGCGAAGCACAGTCCAAGACCATGGGCGAAGTGCGCAGGGAGTTGCAGCCCTTGTCTCGACACGAGGAGCAACTGCGGCTTCGTGAGGCGGAGGATCGCCGCCTTGGAGAACTGCTGATGAGCTTGCGCCACGAGGTCACCGCTATGGGCAAGGACTTCGACGAGCGGGTTCGCAATCTGTCCTACCTGACGGAGCAGCGTGCCTACGACAACAAGCGCATCGCCGGTCTGCAAGAGGAGAACCTGACGCTCCTCAAGCGCACTGAGAAGCAGGACAGCAGGTTGAAGTCGTTGGAGGACAGAACCCAGCGTCACGAGCGCCACGTTCAGGAATTGCTGCAATTCAAGACCAATCTGGTGCGAGAGCAAACCGAGTGGATGGAGAGCCAACGGGTGGCTCATGAACGGCGCAAGCGAGAGATGACCCAGTGGCGGGAGGAAGTGGAAGCGCACCGTCAAGAGGTGAGCAACCTGTCGGACCGCATGCAGGAGTTCAACGAAGCGGCCGAGGCCGGGCGGCAGACGATGGCGAGGATGGAGACCTTCAAGGAACAGCTCCGGCGGGATCAGAATCAGATAGCGGAACTGCAGCGGTTGGCCGAGGAGCGGCAGCGCAGAGAGCTGGAGGCATGGCAGGGAGATGACGAGAAGCGCTGGAAGAAGCACGAGTTGCAGTGGGAGCATCAATGGAAGGAGCAGTACCAGCGCCACAACGAGCTCATGACGCCGCTCGCGGCGCTGGAAGATGAGATCAACGCGCTACAGCAGCAGTTGGCTGGTCTGTGGCGTCTACGAGAAGTGGAGAACGCCCACCGGCTGGCCGAATTGCAGCGCTGGCAAAGTGAGTTCGAGAAGGCGGTCGGTGAGCGGGACAGCCTGATGCGGAAACGGAGATGAAGTCAGCGGAGAAGCGGAAAGAGCGGAAAGGTAGGGGCTCATTCGGCCTGTTCCGCTGTTCCGCTGACCATTCAGGCCCGGAGATGACGAGGAGAGGCGACTGACCCATGCGCGTTATCGGCACTGCCGGGCATGTAGACCACGGCAAGTCGAGGCTCGTGCTGGCTCTCACGGGTATTGACCCCGACCGTCTACCCGAAGAGAAAGCACGGGAGATGACCATTGACCTCGGCTTTGCCTGGCTGACGCTGCCCAGCGGCGAGCAGGTTGGCGTGGTGGACGTGCCTGGGCACATTGACTTCATCAAGAACATGCTGGCCGGGATCGGCGGCATTGACGTGGCTCTCTTCGTTGTAGCTGCTGACGAGGGGGTCATGCCCCAGACGCGGGAGCACCTGGCGATCCTCGATCTCCTGGACGTACCTGCCGGTGTGGTGGCTCTCACCAAGATGGACCTGGTGCAGGAGCCCGAGTGGCTGGAGCTTGTCCAGGAGGAAGTGAGCGAACTGCTGGCCGGCACCTGCCTGTCCGTCGCGCCCGTAGTGCCGGTCTCCGCTCGTACGGGCGAGGGGTTGCCCCGGTTACTGGAGGCGCTGGGGACCGTGCTGGAGAACGCACCGCCGCGGCGAGACATGGGACGGCCGCGCCTGTCTATTGACCGTGTGTTCACCGTGGCTGGCTTCGGAACCGTCGTCACTGGCACCCTCAGCGATGGCTCCTTGGAGGTCGGCCAGGAGGTGGAGATCGTGCCCCGCTTGGGGCGGGGCGGGCCCGGCGGAGTGCGGGCACGCATCCGCGGCCTGCAGACGCACAAGCGCAAGATCGAGCGGGCCGTGCCTGGTAGCCGCGTGGCCATCAACCTCAGCGGTGTGCGCACCGAGCAACTCCGGCGCGGCCAGGTGGTTACCTTGCCGGACCTACTCCGCCCCACGCAGCTTGTGGACCTGCGGCTGCGGCTGCTGCCTGATGCTCCTGCCCCTCTGCAGCACAGCCAGGAGGTGGACTTCTTCTGCGGCGCGGCTGAGGTGGTGGCCCGCACCCGCTTGCTAGATGCGCAGGTGATCCCGTTGGGCGGCGAGGGGTGGGTGCAGGTCCGTCTCCGCGAGCCGGTGGCTGTGGCCGCTGGCGATCGCTTCATCCTGCGGCGGCCTTCCCCGAGTCGCACGCTGGGAGGCGGGCGGGTGGTCAACCCCCACCCGAAGCGGCACCACCGCCGCTTCCGCCCCGAGACCATCGCCCGCCTGGAGACATTGGCCCGCGGCCAGCCGGAGGACGTCCTGCTGCAGACGCTGCAGGAGCGGGAACCTGGCGGTGCACGAGAGACAGTGGCCGCAAGCGGATTGGGGGGGGCGGCCATTGGCGCGCTGGACAAATTGCTGTCCACAGGGCAAGTATCGTTCCTCGGCGTGAGCGAGAAAGCGGTACCCGCAGCACAGGCGGTGGCGAGCAACCGCTACCTGGTGTCGTCCGCAGGGTGGCAGCATCTGAAGCAGAGGCTGCAGTCCGTGTTGGTTGACTACCATGACCAGCACCCGCTGCGATTGGGCATGCCCCTCGAAGAGCTGAAGAGCCGGTTGCAGCCGCGCCGTGCGTGGCCAGGCAGGCTGTTCAACGAGCTGGTCGGCCGGGCTGTGGCTGAAGGGGTTGTGGTCGAGGCGGAAGAGTTCATCCGCACGGCCGATCACGTGGTGCGTTTCTCTCCGGAGCAGCAGAAGCAGGTGGATGCCCTCCTCGGCCGTTTCCGCGCCCAGCCTTACACGCCTCCTTCGGTGGCGGAGGCCACGGCCAGCACCGGCCCCGACGTGCTCCAGGCCCTGATCGAGGCCAAGACGCTTACGCGGGTCAACGAGGGCGTTCTCTTCCTGGCTGAGACCTACGAGGAGATGGTGGAGCGGATAGTGGCGCATCTGCGGTCCGAGTGGAGCATCACGGTGGCTCAGGTGCGAGATATGTTCGCAACCAGCCGCAAGTACGCTCTGCCGCTCATGGAGCACCTGGACGAACGGAGGGTGACCCGCAGGGTTGGTGACAAGCGAGTGTTGCGTTGAGCGAGCTGTCGGCGGCGATGATTCAGACGGCCTTGACCACTGCCTGGCTGGGGCGGCCAGTGCACTACTTCGCCCGTGTTGGCTCGACCAACGACGTAGGCCGCGAACTGGCCCGCGGCGGCGCGGCAGAGGGGACCCTGATCATCGCCGAGGAGCAGACCCTTGGCAAGGGGCGTCTGGGGCGGCGCTGGTGGGCACCGCCTGGCTCCTGCCTGTTGCTCTCGCTGATCTTCCGCCCGCCCCTGGCTCCAGCACAAGCGCAGCGACTGACCATGATCGCCGGGCTGGCCTGTGCCGAGGCAGTGGAAGCGCAGACCGGTCTCCGCCCGGGGCTGAAGTGGCCCAACGATCTGACGCTGGAAGACAAGAAGCTGGCGGGAATCCTCACCGAGTTGGAGACGGAAGGGGAACAGCTCGTTTCTGCCGTGGTGGGCGTTGGCCTGAATGCTAACGTGGACTTCCGGCTGCAGGCCGATGCCGAATTGCAGCGTACTGCTATCGGGCTTTCGCAGGTACTGGGAGCGCCGGTGGATCGCCTGTCCCTACTCAATAAACTGCTGGCGCGGTTGGAGCAACGCTACGAACGGCTGCGGGTGGGGAAGTCGCCTCATGCGGAGTGGGCTGCTCGCCTGGTGACGTTGGGGCGCACTGTGCGGGTTGCGACCCTCTCCCCATCTGTGCGGAGGAGCCAGGGAGCAGAGGAGCAGGGGAGAAAATGGCTCTCGCTCCTCCGCTCCTCTGCCCCCCCGCTCCCCAGCTCAGAAGGGAGAGGGAGTGTGCTGGAGGGCGAGGCCGTGGGAGTGGACGCCGACGGAGCGCTGCTGCTGCGACTGCCTGACGGCCACCGGGAGCGAGTGCTGGCCGGGGATGTGACGTTGCGCGAGAGATGAAGTCAGCGGAGAAGCGGAAAGANNGAAAGGTAGGGGGTCATTCCGCTTATTCCGCTGTTCCGCTGACCATTCAGGCCCGGACATGATGTGGGACTGGAGAGGTCTATAGCCCCACTGGAATTTCTAAATCGGACACAGATTTTCACGGATTGACACGGATGAAATTGGATTGTTATGGCGATCAGCCATAAAAATCAGTGTTCATCCGTGGGAATCCGCGTCCTATCTGATCGAGGTGCAAACTTATGGTCACGCGAGAAAACGCCTGGCAACTTCTGAACGAC
>DFBV01000009.1:25936-29888 GCA_002366755.1 Anaerolineales bacterium UBA3071 | reverse complement strand
TCGGCTTCATTACCTTCATCGCACGGCGACACTGAATCGCTCAACTGAGCCGATCAATCTGATTGTTGTCCGATTCATCGGCTTCATCGGCTTCATTGGCTGACCCGAACTATAGCAGAAAGACAGCCGCTGGTCAAGACGAAAGACAGGCTCTGGGTTTCTGCTTTCGCTGAAGCCATGCTAGAATGGGCGGGGACCGAGTAGCTATGACTTGTGTCATTGCATGCGACGGGAGAATTCGCTATCATTGGAAGGGTTTGTGTGTTCATCCACTGACGGAGTGAGCTTCTGTACCGGACACTGTATCTCGGACACCTGAATCCTCATCACGAATAGCACGAATTGTAAGGAGGCGATATAGTGTACAAGATTCTGGCCCGAGAGGACTTGGCCCCGATCACCAAGTTGATGGTCGTCGAAGCGCCCGAGGTGGCGCGCAAGGCCCAGCCAGGCCAGTTCGTCATCGTCCGCATTGACGAAGAGGGCGAGCGCATCCCCCTGACCGTCGCTGACTTCGACCGCGGGGCGGGCACCATCACCATCGTCTTCCAAGAGGTGGGCAAGTCCACCATGCATTTGGGCACGCTGCAGCCTGGAGATGGCCTGGCCAGCTTCACCGGACCGCTGGGCGAACCTAGCGAGATCGAACATCATGGCACAGTACTCTGCGTAGGGGGCGGAACGGGCATTGCCTGTGTCTACCCCATCACTCGATCACTGCACGAAGCGGGCAACCATGTCATCTCCATCATTGGCGCTCGCCGCAAGGACCTGCTCTTCTGGGAAGAGATGATGCGGAGCGTCAGCGACGAGTTGATCGTTTGCACCGACGACGGCTCCTACGGGCGCAAGGCGCTGGTGACCGTGCCTATGAAGGAGATCTTGGAGCAACGTGACGACGTGAGTCGCATCTGGGCTATCGGGCCGGCGATCATGATGAAGTTCTGCTGCCTGACGGCCCAGCCGTTCGACGTGCCCATCATCGTCAGCCTGAACTCCATCATGGTGGATGGGACCGGCATGTGTGGCGCGTGCCGCGTGGAGGTGGGCGGCCGCACCCGCTTCGTCTGCGTGGATGGGCCCGAATTCGACGGCCGGGAGGTGGACTGGAACCAACTGCTGGCCCGCCAGCGCATCTATCTCGGAGAGGAGAAGCTGGCGCGGGAGAAGTTTGAGCATGAGTGCTGCAGCAAACATGAGAGCTCAGGGAGTGCAGTGTAATGCCTGAAACGACGAAAACCAAACCGAAACGACCCAAGCCAGGGGCCATTCCCCGTCAGGAGATGCCGCGACAGGCACCAGAGGTACGGCGCGCCAATTTCAACGAAGTGGCCCTGGGCTTGACCATGGAGATGGCGCAGCGGGAGGCGCAGCGCTGCCTGCAATGCAAGAAGCCGCTCTGCATTGCTGGCTGCCCTGTCGAGGTGCGCATCCCCGAATTCATCCTCGCTCTGAGCGAAGGCAACATGCCCGAGGCCGTGCGGTTGCTCAAGGACAAGAACAACCTGCCGGCCATTTGCGGGCGGGTCTGTCCGCAGGAGACGCAGTGCGAGGAGCTGTGCGTGCTGGGCAAGAAGTTCAAGCCCGTGGCCATCGGCCGCCTGGAGCGGTTCGTCGCCGACTGGGAACTGGGGCAGGGGGTGGAGACGCCGGAGCCGTTGCCACCCACCGGCAAGCGGGTGGCTGTCATCGGGGCCGGGCCGGCGGGACTCACCTGCGCGGCAGATCTTGCTCGCTGCGGCCATCAGGTGACACTCTTCGAGTCGCTGCACGCCCCCGGCGGCGTGCTCATGTACGGCATCCCTGAGTTTCGTTTACCCAAGCGCACTGTGCACGCTGAGGTGGACTACGTCAAGAGTCTGGGAGTGGACCTTCAACTGAACGCTGTGGTGGGCAAGCTGTACACGCTAAATGAACTGCTGGGCGAACGGGGATATGATGCCCTGTTCCTGGGTACGGGGGCGGGGCTGCCCCGCTTCATGCGCATCCCCGGCGAGAACTACAACGGCGTCTATTCGGCCAACGAGTTCCTGACTCGCGTCAACTTGATGAAGGCCTACCTCTTCCCGGAGTACGACACACCGGTGAAGGTAGGCAAGCGGGTGGCGGTGATCGGGGGCGGCAACGTGGCCATGGACAGCGCCCGTTGTGCGCTGCGGCTGGGCTGGCAGCGTGCCCTGGCCAAGGGAAGCGAACCGGCCGAAGTGACCATCGTCTACCGCCGCTCCCGCGTGGAGTTGCCCGCTCGTTTGGAAGAGGTGGAGAACGCCGAGGAAGAGGGCGTGGAGTTCAGATTGCTCACCAACCCTGTGGAGATCTATGGCAACGAGCAGGGCTGGGTGCGGGGCATGCGCTGCATCCGCATGGAGCTGGGCGAGCCGGACGACAGCGGCCGGCGGCGTCCGATTCCCATCGAGGGCTCCGAGTTCGACATAGAGGTGGACGTGGTGGTCGTGGCCATCGGCACCAGTCCCAATCCGCTGGTCTTCACCGACGCTGGCGGGCTGGAGCGCACCCGTTGGGGGACGGTGGTGGCCGACGAGGAGACAGGTCGCACAACCAAGCAGGGGGTCTGGGCCGGAGGCGACATAGTCACCGGCGCCGCAACGGTGATCAGCGCCATGGGCGCGGGCAAGCGGGCCGCAGCCGACATCCATCGCTACCTGGTGGGCGAGGAAATCTGCGAGTAGGCTGCCTGCTGCGGACCATGCAGCCACCCTGCAAGCCCCTGGCTTCGTTGCAGGCCAGAGATTCTTCGCTTCACCAAACTTGAGATCGAAGGAGACAGTGCAGCATGAAAAGGCAAGTCCTTGCTACTGTGACGACTGCATTAGTCGCTTCACTGACACTGATCTGGCCAGGGGCAGGAGTCAGTCTTGGTTCTGCTGATCGCCCACGAGCACGTCCGGAGGGAGTTGCCTTGGCAGATGACTCGTCCGCGGCTGCAGGAGCGGCCGACGAATGGGTGCTTGAGTGTGTGGATTGTCGGGGATTCGACTGGATGACCGACCGTAGCCTGCGACTGGATGGAGCCGGGCGTCCGCACATCGCCTACGGCGGCAAGCATCTGTACTATGCCTGGCACGATGGCGCGCGCTGGCATCTGGAAGTGGCAGACGATGCCGGGTCCAACGATGTCGGGAAGCAGGCGTCGTTGGCCCTGGATAGCGGCGGGAA
Source organism: Anaerolineales bacterium UBA3071 (assembly GCA_002366755.1). Lineage (GTDB taxonomy): Bacteria > Chloroflexota > Anaerolineae > UBA3071 > UBA3071 > UBA3071. Next base: position 26,711 of record DFBV01000009.1, on the reverse strand, counting down.
TCCGCACATTGGCTACTATGATGAAACGAACGGTGATCTGAAGTATGCCCACAGGAACGGAGCGGGTTGGTCGGTTCAGACTGTTGACAGCACCGGTGACGTGGGCTTGTTTGCCTCCGTGGCCATCGACGTTAGCGAGCATCCTCACATCAGCTACTACGATGCTACCAATACTGACCTGAAGTACGCCTACAAAGACGGAAGCGGCTGGCACATCCAGACTGTTGATAGCAGTGGAGACACGGGGTCCTACACTTCCCTGGCTCTCAACGGTGGATAACCACACATCAGCTACTACGACGACACCAATGATGACCTCAGGTACGCCTACAAGGATGGAACTGGTTGGCATGTCCGAACTGTCGACAGCGGCGGGGCTGTGGGGTTGTTCACCTCTTTGGCCTTGGACAGCAGTGCTTTCCCTCACATTAGCTACCAGGGTGATGTTGCCGGTTCCTATGGAACCCTCAAGCATGCCTACCAGGATGCCAGTGGGTGGCACACCGAGCACGTGGAGGAAGGCGTCTACGGAGGACAATTCACCTCTCTGGCTTTGGCCGATGACGGATATCCGTTCATCAGCCACTACGACTCCAACAATGGCAATCTGAGGTATAGCTACCAGGACTCTGCAGGCTGGCACACCCAAGCGATCGCTATCACAGGCAACGTCGGCAAGTACACTTCCCTGGCCCTGGACAACGCCGGCAGCCCTCACGTCAGCTACTATGACATCAGTAGCCATGGCCTGATATACTCACGCAAAGACGCCGGA
>DFBV01000009.1:5594-25905 GCA_002366755.1 Anaerolineales bacterium UBA3071 | reverse complement strand
CGCCGGATACCCGCACATCAGCTATTCCGACCATGGCAACGATGATCTACGATACAGCTATCAAGATGCCCAGGGCTGGCACACGCAGGTTGTAGACAACGAGGGCGCGGTTGGCCTCTACAGCTCCTTGGGGCTGGACGCCGATGGATACTCGCATGTCGCCTACTGGCGTAATCATGGCACCGACGGTGGGCTGAAGTATGCCTATCAGGATGCCTCTGGCTGGCACACCGAGATGGTAGATGGCGGCGGCAAGTTCGTGATGGCGACCGCTCTGGTCGTCGACAGCGCCAGCTTCCCGCATGTCAGCTACTTCATTTGGGGCGACGGCGACCTGAAGTACGCCTACAAGGACGGGGCTGGCTGGCACATCCAAAGGGTTGCCGGGCCATATCACGTCGGCAGCATCTCTCTGGCCCTCGATGCCACCGGACATCCCCATATCAGCTACGGTGATGGTGGCGTCCTGAAGTATGTCTACTACGATCCTGCTGACGGATGGCACTCTCGCACCGTGGTCTCGGGGCTGGGAGACGAGGGTGGACACAACTCGCTGGCGCTGGATGGGGAAGGAAACCCCCACCTTGCGTACTACAATCACAGTTCCAAGGAGATCGTGTACACCTACCAAGATGCTGCAGGTTGGCACAGCCATACGGTCGACACCGGTGTGGGAACGACGTGGGAAGGATCGCACGTCTCGCTGGACCTGGGCGGAAGCGAACACCCGCACATCAGCTACTACGCCCGTCCTAGTAGGGACCTGAGGTATGCCCACCGGGATACTGAGGGCTGGCACGTTGAGACCGTGGATGGAGACGTGCGCGAAGGTTGGCCCAACTCTCACTCCCTGGTACTGGATGCGGACGGATATCCCCACATTTCCTACGGAAGAAACGATCTCAAATACGCCTGTTTCCGTGAGACACCACCCACGCCAACGCCGACCCCTACTCCCACACTGACCGCTACTCCAGAGCCGCATTTCGTCTACCTTCCTATGCTGATGCGCAATGCGGTGATGCTCCCTGCAACCAGTACACTGACCTCGATGGCAACACCTGTGCTGCCGACGGAGACACCAACCGCAACATCGCCACCAGGGGCGACGTCCACGCCCACCCCGACCTCTACTTTCACGTGGACATCCACACCCACGCTGACCCATACGCCCACACCGACGGCGACGCCCACTGAGGCTCTGATCTGCTCCAACGGCATCTACGGCGTCGTCACCTACAACACCGCGGCCGCGCCAGGCATCGAACTGCGTCTGCGCTTCGATGACGGCGCAGCCTGGTCCACAGCGGCCACCACCAGCACTAACGGCGATGGACGCTACTGCTTCACTGGAGCGTCGAGCCTGGGCACAGGCCAGATGTATTATGTCCGCTACGGTCCCAACGCCACTGACGATCGACACCTACGCAATTGGTACGGCCCGGACATCACCTCATACACAATGGGGATGCAAATGGCCGGTGGTGATTTCGACATCGCCGATGTGGAACTGCTCTCGCCTGATCCCGGTGCTACGGTGACCTTGCCGGAGACCTTCACCTGGAGACGGCGGGAACTTGCGGGCGATACCTGTCGCTGGGGGCTGTTCGATCCCACCGGGACTGACGCCTGGTGGAGCAACGATCTGGGAGACGTGGGCAGCTTCACGGTGAATGGAGTCCCACAAGGCGCAGTACATGGGAAGGAATACGGATGGAACGTGTACGTGTTCCATGGGCCGGATAGCTACGGTTCGTCGTACTATGCTTTTGGTGTGACCTTCTCCGCATCGGCGGGCGCAGCAGATCAGCCACCGCTGGAGAGACAGCCCATGCAGGAGCGGGCAGTTGGACGGCTGCTTCGTTGACGGATTGGCCGATTTCAGCTATAATCTGAGACGCGACCGGCCAACAGTCGCCAGTCGGGCACAAGCCCGGCTGGCGATGTCCTTACAGCCAACAGGGATAGGAGGTGGCAACAAGATGACGAAGATCAAACAGGTAGTCAAGCGAACAGGTGATGTCGTTTCATTCAACCCCAAACGCATTACTAACGCCATCTACCGGGCGGCGGTGGCGGTGGGCGGCCGCGATCGCTCCATCGCCGAAGGCCTGACGAAGCAGGTGGTGGCTATTCTTGAGGAGAACACGCCCCCGGGTCACATTCCCCACGTCGAGGAGATCCAGGACATCGTCGAGAAGGTGCTGATAGAGGCTGGACACGCAAGAACCGCCAAGGCCTATATCCTGTATCGGGCCGAGCGAGCCCGCCGGCGAGGAGAGAAAAGCGTCCGCTCGCAGCGTGGCGACGGCAGTATTCCCTACCGCAAGATCTACGAGGTTCTCAACTGGGCAGTAGACCACAACCTCCATACGGTTGGCCATCTGAACGAACGGCTTGCTCGCGGAGAGTTCCCTGACATCGTGCACGAGTCCGACCAGGTCTACGAACGGGACGTGGCAACCACGGCGGAGATCATCAGGGAACGGCAGGATGAGGTGAAGATCGTCATTGTCGCTGGGCCTTCTTCCTCGGGCAAGACGACCACCACGACCAAGCTCAGCGAACGACTGAAGGCGATAGGACTGAGCCTCGTGGCGCTCAACGTGGACAACTACTTCTTCAATCTGGAGTTGCATCCCAAGGATGAGTTCGGCGACTACGACTTCGAGACGCCGCAGGCCCTCGACTTGGCTCTCGTCAACGAGCACCTTGTGCGGCTGCTCGCCGGCGAGGAAGTCAGGACTCCCTTCTACGACTTTCACTCAGGCAAGCGCACGCTCAATGTTACGCCGATGCGGGTGGGGCCGAAGGACATCATCCTGATTGACAGCCTGCATGGCCTCTACGCCGACATGACCCGGGACATCGCCGACAAGCGGAAGTTCAGGCTGTACATTGAGACCCTGCTGCAGATGAAGGATGACAAGGGGAAGTTCATTCGCTGGACCGACCTGCGGCTGATGCGCCGCATGGTCAGAGATTCCCAGTTCCGGGCCTACGATCCCGAAGGGACGTTGTTGCATTGGCACTACGTTCGCAGCAGCGAGCTGCGCAACATCATCCCCCACGTCAACACGGCGGACTACATCATCAATAGCGGTTTGCCATACGAGTTGCCCATCATGAAAGCCCGGCTGACGCACGGCTTCAAACAGTGGGCCGAGAAGTACGCAGACGACCCGCAGCGGGTGGATGCCTGCATCCGCTCCACGCGTGTGCATGAGCTTCTGAGAACCATCACCCCGGTGGAGGACGACACGCCCATCCCGCCTCAGTCACTGCTGCGGGAGTTCATCGGCGGCAGTTGCTACGAGTACTGAGCAATACCTCCTCGACAGGCGGGTTTCGATAGTGGAAGCGCTCACGATCTCCGGCTGGGATCGATTCGAGCACCAGGGCAGGTCGGCCAAGGGGAACAGAACGCTTTCAGTGGGCACCGGCCCAACGGTTGTGCTGAGCCTGGCTGCTGTCTGCTTCTGCACATCTGGAGTGACGGATTTGACAAGGTTTCCTCTCTGTGCTATATTGAGCACGAAGGTTGAAGGGAAGTGTCTGTCCGGACGTCATTCGTCGCCGCCAGGCTTTGCTAAGCCCGGCGGCGTTTTGTTAGTGACCGTGGCAGGTCCACCCTCGCCGACGGATTATGAGGGAAAGGAGGAACGCACATGAGTGAGCGCATTATCGGCACGGTCAAGTGGTTCAATGGCTCCAAGGGCTATGGTTTCATCGCCCGCGAGGGTGGCGAAGATGTCTTCGTCCACTACTCAGCTATCCAGGGAGAAGGGTTTCGCAATCTGGATGAGAACGAGCAGGTAGAATTCGAAGTGCAGATGGGCCCCAAGGGTGCCCAGGCTGCCAACGTGGTCAGGCTGTAGATCTAAACAGCAGTGCCCGGTCGCGGTGACCAGGGCTGTGACCCAGAAGGATAAGCAACATCAAGAGAGGAAGAGAATGAACAAGAAACTGTACGTCGGCGGCCTGTCCTACGACACAACGGACGATGGACTGCGCGAGCTGTTCAGCGCCCAGGGCACGGTACTGTCGGCGGAGGTCATCCGCGACCGCTACACGGGCCGCTCGAAAGGGTTCGGCTTCGTGGAGATGGAAACGGTCCAAGATGCCGAGAAGGCCATCGCTGCGCACAATGCCACCATGCTGGACGGTCGAGAGATCAAAGTGGCGGAGGCGCGGCCGCGCCGAGAGCAACGGGACTTCAATCGTCGCGACCGCTGGTAGAATCCACCGCTAGCGAAATCAACGGAGCGAGGCGTCAGATGCCTGACGCCTCGCTCTTGTATTTCCTAGAGGGGCAATCTCCCCAGGTTCGTAGTCACGCACGCAGCGCAGCGGAGTGCGGTTTCGCGCCACTCCACTCCGCTCCGTGGCGCACTACGAGCCTCTCTCTCAGTGAAAGCCTGGTACGCCGCATTTGACAAGAGAGGATTTCTGAGTAGAATGAAGCTTGCTTGCTGAAGCGTGTGTTGATAGTCACCGCGGTGGCCATAGCTCAATCGGCAGAGCACCTGGTTGTGGCCCAGGAGGTTGCGGGTTCGAGCCCCGCTGGTCACCCCATTTTCTGGTGCCTATTCGGGAAACCGGTAGGGCCGACACTCCGTCGTGAGCCCTGTCGAACGGCCTGTCGGAGGCTGGGAACCGCCTCTACAGGCTTCTCGGATAGGCTCCTGTCCGCCGAGGGTTACCCATGGTCGGCAACGTCCTGGTGCTCAACGCCACCTACGAACCACTCAACGTCGTCTCCGTGAAGCGAGCCGTCGTGCTCCTTCTGAAGGAGAAAGCGCAGATCGTGGAAGCAACCGAGGCCTGGGTGAGAGCCCAAAACTGGGCCATTCCGCAGCCCTTGGTGATCCGCCTCGTCTACTACGTACGTATCCCCCACTGCCTTTCCCTGCCCCTGGGTCGCCGCACAGTGCTGGCGCGGGATGGCTATGCCTGCCAGTACTGCGGAGCACGGCCAGACAAGTCGGAGTTGACTCTGGATCACGTGGTGCCCCGCTCTCGCGGTGGCAGGAGTTCGTGGGAAAACGTCGTGACAGCCTGCACGCGCTGCAATCAGCGCAAAGGGCACCACACCCCCGAGGAGGCAGGCATGCCGCTGCGGGCTCCCCCACGCAGACCGCGCTACATTGCCTTGACCGTGCTGGCTGACGCTCGCCAGCATGAGGTCTGGAACAAGTACGTCTTCTAGCCCCCAGAAACCATCCAAGACAGTGAAGGGCCTCTCCCTCAGCGAGGAAGAGGCCCTTGCGTTTGCGCCGTAGCACTTATCGGAGGATCCGAGGCGATGCTACGGCGCGGCTAGTACAGCTACGTTTCATAGGCATCACCTCCTCCATATTGGAATGGCGAAGGAACGCTCCCATCGGAGCCTATCGTGATTATCGCACAAAAGGCGGGAGTTGTCAAATCCGCGTGGCATGATCCAGGTGCAACGCACTTCCAGGCCAGGAACCTGCCGCTTGCCAATCAGCCCTCAAGACCGATCATGTCGTCTTCGTGTTCAGAAGTGCGTTGCACCTCCTATCGCCCAAACCACGTCACTTCCAGCCGCTTCAGCGTGCCCTCCTCCCGCAAGTCCACCAGGGCATCGTTGACCGCTTCCAGCAGCCGAGGGGCCTGGCGCGGCACGGCAACCACATAGGGCACGGATACCAGCGGGGCTCCTACAGCGTGCACACCACCATGCTGTTGCCGAAACTGGCGCAGGCTAATGGCGTCGACCAGCGCACCGTCCGCTTCCGCGGCAACCACAGCAGTCAGAGCATCCTGGGGATAGGGAAAGGGCAGCAAGGTGACGTCGGGCAATCGGCGACGCAACTCCCGCCCCTGCACATCGCCCTCTGAGCCCCACTCTACGGCCAGCCGCCGCCCTGCCAGGTCGTCAGGAGCGGAGATGTCGGAGGTCCCCTCGGCGACGACGAGCAGAAGTCCCGCCTCGAAGTAAGGGATGGAATAGGCCACGTCGCGAGCCAACCGCGGGTCCACTGGCAGTCCGGAGATCACGCTATCGGCCTTGTCCGCCCACAGCGCCGCCAGCAGGCCGTCGAAGCCGATTCCCTCGAAGGAGACCTCTACACCCCAGCAGGTCGCGATGGCCTGTGCCAGATCCACGTCGTAGCCAACAGGCTGTCCGTTCTCGTCCAGGCTTTCGAAGGGTGGGAAGCTAGGATCCATCCCCACCCGCCACACGCCGCTGCGTTGGATGCGCTCCCACACTCGATCCTCACTCCGATGGGCCGACCGCCAGAGCAAGACACCCACTACCACGAGCAGCAACGCCAGCGCCGTGGTCGCTAGAGCCCTCTTTCTCGACCATCGGAAGGGTCTGATGGGCCAGAAGCGGCTGAAGCGCCCCATCAACCCCCTCAGTTCCTTCGGCCCCCTGCTTTCCTCCGTTTCCATCCTTTCCCTCAGTCCCATCCCCTTTGTCCCCTCCCTTCACTCCCCCCGCGCATACCGCTGCACTTCCAGGTAGATGGGCTTGGGCACGAAGTCCGCGGAGACAAAGGTGAAGTAGTCCTGGTAGGTCTGTGCCGGCCAGGGGAAACGAAAAGCCCACAAACAGACCGCCTGACACCAGTCCCATTCTTGCTGGGCCTTCTCGTAGGCACGAAGGGTGTAGGTCATGCGCTGACCGGGGCGCACCGCCTTGGTCCAGCGGGGATGGTCGTTCCAACCGCCTTCGGTGATGATGATGGGCTTGTGGCCATCTCCGTTGCGCACCATCACCTCCCGCAGAAGCTCCGTGCGGGCGAAGTTGACGGCGTCGCTCTCGGCGGGTGCGTCGGGCGGGAACTTCCAGCCGTAGGCATGGACAGCCAGGACGTCGAAGTAGGGCGCAGCGCCAGCATCGTACATCCTCTGTAGGAAAACGAGGTCGTCCATGCCCCATTCGCTGCCGGGTGGAGCCAGCGTGGGAGCCAGAGCGCCGCCCAGCACCCGTACGTCGGGATTGGCAGCCTTGGCCTGGTCGTAGGCTATCTTGAGCAGTTCCACGTAGCCTTCGGGGTCCACGGGACGATAGCCCCATTCCAGGCTCAGGTTGGGCTCGTTCCAGATGATGATGTGCGCCACCCGCCCGCGGAAATGCTCCACGAAAGCGTAGACGTAGTCGCCAAAGCGCTCGAAGTTCTCCGCGGGCAGGAAGGTATCAAAGGTTTCCTTGGGTCGGGCCCATTGGGGCACAAAGCCCAACCGGGCGATGACAGTCAGTCCCTGCGCCCGCGCATGATCCACGACCATGTCGGCGTGATCCCAGTTGAAGCGTCCAGGTTTGCGCTCGCTGTAGCCCCACGGGAAGTACTCCACGATCCAGCTCGCCCCCATCTCGCGCACCATCTCCAGCGTGCGCTTGATCTTCCGCTCCTCCACTTCGTCCGTGAGGCGGGTGTGGACACCAATGCCGGGATTGCCGGTCTGCACCATCTGTGGCGGGCCGACGAGCACCATCGGACGGTAGGGTGCGATCAACAGACCAAAGAGCACGGCGAAGAGAGCCAGGTGCTTGGCCCAGCACCGCCCCCTTCGCCGCAGCAGTTGCTCCCACCTCATCACGTTATGTCGCCTATCGCCCGGCACACTTTCCCTGTCATTGGTTCTGTCGGTAGCGCTCCACCAGGAGGGTCACATCCGGATCGTCAGCAATGTCCGGGCTGAGAGAGATCATCTGCGACTCGTGGCTCGTCAACCGGCCTGAGCCATCAAAGAGCACCCTGGCGAAGCCCATGAGCCGCCCTGCGTGCCCTGGGCTGGGCTGTTCGGAGGGGAGGATCAGCACGCCGGCCGCCTGGTCCCAGAGCGCACTGGAGGTACGGGGTTGGCCGCTCCCGCCGACGATGATGTCAATACCCTGAATCTCCTGCTTCAGCCGCTGCTCCATCTCCTGCCCCACGTGCACCAGGAGAACGATGATGTCCGCCTGCGGGCGGAGTTCGGCTACAAGTGTCTGCGCCGTCCCCAGGGGATCGCGAACCTCAAAGCCGTGCAAGGGATTGGGTATCATGCCAGTGAGACCAACGATGGCTACCCGATGCCCGCCCGCTTCCTTGATCGCGTAGGGCTCCACGAACAACTCCCCTTCCAGTTCAAGATTAGCGGCCAGGAAGGGAAATGATGCCTCGGCTATGCGTTGGCGCAGAACCTGCGGACCGAGTTGCAGATCGCGCTCGCCCAGGACCATGGCGTCGTAGCCCATAAGGTTCATGGCCTCGATGACAATCTTCCCCTGGCTCTGCCTCGCCAGTGGGCGGTCACTACTGAGGGTATCGCCCGCGTCCAGCAGCAGCACGTGAGCCGCTGCCGCTCGCTCTTGCTTCACCACGGTGGCCCGACGGGCCACACCGCCGGCGGTAGGGTTTCAACCGCAGGGCAGGACGTGGCCCCAGGTGTCGCTGGTGTGCAACAGTGAGAGGGCAAGCGGCGCTGGCGTAGGCGTGGGTGGCTCGGGTGTAGGGGTCGGCGGCACCGGTGTGGGCGTCGCAGGCACCGCAGTGGGTGTCGGCAGCACCGGTGTGGGCGTGGCAGGCACCGCAGTAGGTGTCGGCAGCACCGTTGGCGTGGCACAGCCGCAAAGCAGCACCAACAAGCTCATTGCCACCGTAAGGATTCTCATCAGTCCGTTTCTCGACATCCTCGCCTCTCATATCTCCTGCCTGTTTGGACAGGCCAAATGTTGCGCTTCTCCGCGTTCTCTGCTACAATAGCACTCGAAACCGAGATCGTACGAGGATAAGCTACTGTGGATCTCGCCACGGGGCGCGACATCGCCCTGGTCACCCTGATTATTGAAGCGTTCGTGCTGGCGCTGGTGCCTCTGGCCGCCTTCTACTTCGGCATCCGCGGGATGCGAGCGCTGCGCCTCAGGCTCGATCCGCTGTTCCCGATGGTGCAAGGCCGTCTGCGTCGCGTGGCCCAGACCACTCGGACCGCTAGCGAACGGATCGTTCGGCCCTTCATCGCCCTCGGCGTCCTGCGAGCGCAAGCCAAAGGCACGACGCGGGCTCTGATACGCACTGCGGCGTCCGCGAGGCCGCACAGGAACCAGGGTCGTTACTCCGCCCGTATTACAGAAAGGGACGCAACGTGAGCAAGAGAACCCGAGGCTTACTCATCGGCGCCGTGTCCGGCGCGGTGCTGGGCGCGGTGCTGGCATGGGCCGTGCTGTCCAGAGAAGAAACCAACGGAGAAGAGATTCCAGGCCCCGTCCGTCGCCGCCTACAAGCCAGTACCGGAGAGTGGTTCAGGCTGGGGACGTCCATCCTCCAAGCTGGCCGCCATATGGCTGACATGGTACGCCTCGCCTGACGTGGGCGGCATGTCCTGTCAGCCTTGTTGGTCGCGTGGTCAGCAGAGCGGCAGGTATGGAAACCTGCCTACGGAAAGCAGATGTAAGTCAGTTCTGCCTCAATGCGCTTTGACCAAGCGACTGGACGACCACCTGCCGAACTCGGCTACACATCCCCAGTGTCGATAGGCTCCTTTGTCTCTGCTGCGATCGGAGCCTCTTCGGCCAGCAACTCCTCCACGATGGCGTCCGCCACATTTTCTTCCTCTTCCTTCTCTGCCTCTGCCCACGGCTCTTGCAGCGCAGGAAGCTCCTCGACCACTGGCTCAAACGGGGCCACGCCCACCTCCGGCAACGCGTCCACAGGAATGACCTCGGGAAGCGCTGGCGGCACCACACGCTCGGCCAGCGGGGTCTCCCACGCTTCGCTCAGCGTGCGCCCTTCCTGATAGCGGTCACTCAGCGAGTGGAAAGCGGTCACGGGCATCGCCTGCCGCAGGGGGGTGTCGCCCTCGGCCCATAGTTCTCTCAGCGCTTCGAAGTCCCACTCGGCGGTGATCACCCCCTCGCTGCTGGCTGTGCCCAGTTGCACCATGACACCGCTGTACCGCTGCGTGAATTCGGCAGGCGCGAAGATCGCCGATTGACCGGCATAGTCCTGTCGCGCCCCCAACCCCAGCGCGTTGTGTCCGACGAGGAAGCTGACCATGCCGTAGAGCTGATTCTCCTGCACGCGAGCCAGCAGGCCCGCCCGCACCTTCCGGTGCAGCCCAGTCCCTGAGCACGCCCCGAGCCCGATCAGCATCTGCGCCCCCTGATAGGCCAGAATGCGTCCTGCCTCCGGATAGAGGCCATCGTTCCCTAGCAGAAGACCGATGCGGCCTACCTCAGTATCGATCGCCGACCACTCCACGCCCGGCGCTGCCAGCCCCTCATCGTCAACACCCAGGCTCACCTTGGCCTGTCGGCCCACGATGTCCCCATGGGGGCCAAAGACGACGGCCTGATTGACGATGCCGCCACTGCCCTCGTCCAGGATATAGCCGCTGCCCGCCACAACCGTCAGGCCGTACTCCTGGGCCGCGCCAGCGAAGAGGTCACGGCAAGCATCCCACAGCAGTCCAGGATCCTCCACCAGCAGCTTGCTCAGGTTTTGCCGCAGGTCGGCCCTCAGCACACCGGCTGTGGATTCGGCGACCTTGCCCTTGGCCCGCGTCCACAGCGAAGCCTTGGGGCGACGCGCACGGTCCGCCCGCTTCAAGAGACCTGCCCGCAGCCCTGGCAACAGCGGCGGTACGGCCATCGTTCCGATCAGCTCAGGGAAGACGATGAGTTTCGCCTTCTTGGCCTGGGCCATACGTAGAAAACGCGCCAGGTCCTTGCGACTGGCGTCCAGATCCTCGTGCAGCCGCAGCCCCTGCTGCACGCAGGCCACGATTACCTTGTCCATTGCGCCCTCCTTCAGTCTCTTCGAGTCTTCCAGTTCCTTAGACGGTTCAATCATACCACAGCAGGCTGCAAAGGACAAGATTGGACAAACGTGCGATGAAGTCCGATTCTGAAATCAGGGGGGCAGGACACTCTGACGAACGACCACGGATGAAGGGCGAACATTGGTCGTTCGTCCTTCGTCATTCGTCACCAGTTGCTCATCAGGTCGAAAGCCCGCGGCCTTGCACTGCCGAAGTCGGGAGTTCAACTCCCTCCCAACTAGACCGTATTGCCGCTGGGCCCACACATGCGAGGATCGCTGAGCTGACCTCAGTCGTACCGCACTCGGGGGTCGAGAAGGGCATATGACACGTCCGCGAGCAGGTTCACCAGCACGTAGATGGCGGCCACCAGCAGCACCACGCCCTGCACCACGGGGAAGTCCTTCCAGAGGATGGCGTCCACGATCAGTCGCCCCAGCCCACGGCGCGAGAAGAGCGTCTCGGTGACCACGGTGCCGCCCAGCAGGAAGCCGAAGCGCAAGCCGATGACCGTGGCCACGGGGATCAGGGCGTTGCGGAGCACATGGCGACTGATGACCATCCACTCTCGCAGCCCCTTGGCCCGCGCGGCAGCGACATACTCCTGGCCCAGCGCCTCCAGCACGCTGGAGCGCATCTGGCGTGCGATGGAGCCAGAGGAGGCGATGCCCAATACGGTCGCTGGCATGACCAGGTAGCGCCATCCGCCCTGGCCGGTGGCCGGCAGCCAACGCAGACCGATGCTGAACAGCAGAATGAAGAGCAAGCCTGACCAGAACACAGGCAGCGAGGAGCCAGTGACAGCCACGGTCATACACAGGCTGTCCACCCAGGTATCGCGCCGCAGCGCAGCGAAAAGGCCCAGGGCCAAGCCCAGCACGATGGCGATAGCCATGGCCGCCACCGCCAGTTCGAGCGTTGCCGGCAACTGCTCACCGATCATGCGCATTACCGGGCGATTGGTCACCAGGCTGCGGCCCAGGTCGCCGCGCAACACCTGGAAGAGGAACCGCCCGTATTGCACCAGCAGCGGTTCATCGAGCCCTAGCTGCGCTCGCAGCCTGGCGATAGCTTCCCCCGAAGCGCCCGATTCGGCCAGCAGCAGCTCCGCCGGATCGCCAGGCAGAACGCGCATGAGGAAAAAGACGAGAGTGGTCACTGCCCACAGCGTGGGCACCGCGACGGCCAATCGCCGTCCAATGTAGCGCAACATGCAGCAAGTCCCAGTCGGAAGCGTCGAGGGAACCCAAAGGCCATCGCAGGACGTCCCTTGTCAGATCTCAAGACCCCCCCCTGGCTCAACACCCCTCAAATCCGGTTAGCCCCCCCGCCTCAAGACGAAGGGGAATGGCAAATCACTCTGTCAGATAGACGTCGTAGAGCCAGGGGAACCAGCCGCGGCGGTCGTAGCGCAGCCCCTTGACCTTGACGCTGACGCCGTTCAGGTTCACGTAGTCCCGCACGGGGAGGATCAGCGCCAGGTCCATGATGCGCTGCTGCGCCTGAGCGTAGAGAGCCAGCCGTTCAGCCTTGTCCAGGGCCTGCGCGCCCGAATCGAGCAACCGATCCAGCTCCTCGTCCCGCACTTTGGCCCAGTTGAAGCCCGCATCGGCATTGGCCGAATGGAAAGTACTGGAGAGAATGCCGGGGTCGCTGGAAGAGAAGACCATCGGAGCCAGGTGATGCTCGCCTTCGCGGGCCGCTGCCAGCGCGGCAGGGAAGGCCATCTCCTGCATCTGCAGATCTACACCCACCTGTCGGAACTGGGACTGCAACATCTGTCCCACCTCCGGCACGTATCCCCAGCCCATAAGGAGCATCTCCAGGCTCAGCGGCCGCCCCTCTTTGTCACGCACGCCATCGTCGTCGCTATCCACCCAGCCAGCTTCCTCCAGCAGCGCAGCCGCCTTGGTCAGATCGTGAGGGTACATATCCACCACGCTCTCGTCATATCCCAGGGTGACAGCGCCCAGCGGGCCATGGGCAGCCGGCGAGGTCGTCTGGAAGATAGCCTGGGTGATCGCTTCGCGGTCGGCGGCGTAGAGGAGCGCTTGCCGCACGCGCAGATCATCGGTGGGCGGTTTGTCCGAGTTTACGAAGAACTGCAGTGGCTGACCGGGGACGGGCACGCGCAGGATGTCGAACTCCGGCGATTCCAGCAGCCGCGCCACATCCTGCGGCGGCATCTCCCCCATCACGTGAGCCTGCCCCGACTCCAGCGCCAGCACCCGCGAGGCAGGATCGGCGAAGAAGCGGAACTCAATGCTGTCCAGGTACGCTGGTCCCTGATGCCGGTACACCTCGGGAGCCCAATCGTAGTCAGGATTGCACTCCAGGATCAGGTGATCTCTGGGCACGTACTCCTTGAACATGAAGGGACCCGTACCAACCTGGTGTTCCTGGTACTCCGCCCCCCACTCCTGCACAGCCGCTGGGCTGACCATGGCCAGGTAGACCTGGCTGGCCGCATCAAGGAAAGCAGCGTGCGGCTGGCGGAAGCGCACGCGCACGGTGAAGTCGTCCACGACCTCCGTACGTTCGTACGGCCCCAGCAACGAAACCGCCTTACGGGATTTGGTCTCCGGGTCGGCGATGCGGTCAAAGTTGAACTTCACCGCCTCAGCGTCGAACGGCGTGCCGTCGTGGAAGCTGACATCCTTGCGCAGGTAGAAGGTGTAGACCAAGCCGTCGTCCGAGACTTCCCAACGCTCCGCTAGGCCAGGGACGAAGCTGCCATCCGAGTCCTGGTAGACCAGCGTGTCGTACACGCTGGTGAGGGGGATGCCCAGCTCTGATGAGGCATCCACGTGCGGGTCAATGCCCGACACCACCAGCGTCAGACCGTAGATCAGCCGGCCGCCTTGCCGAGGACCTTCGGACGGCGCCTTCACCGGCTGTGGCACCGGCGGCTGGCAGGCCATGAGGGTCACGACGATCAATGCAAGCCAGGCAATGGCCGCCAGTCGGCGGCCGCGCACACACACAGAGTTGTGGGGCATGATTCATCCCTCAGTCGAAGCAAGGGGCGCATAACCATGCGCCCCTACCCTCATTCATTCACCCATCAACGATTCAGAAAGCCACTCAGCCCCGCTTCAGAGGAATCGGGTTCATCATGGCATGCTCCGGCGCATTGGCCCCGATGCGCAAGGCACCCTCGACGACTAGGTCGCGGTAGCCTCGCGCTACTACAACCAGCCCGTAGGCGTGGCCCTTGAGCAACTGCTCGGGGAAAGCAAACTTGCCACGGCGGTCAGTACGCGTGGAAGTGTAGGCCATATCCTTGCTCTGCTGCCGTAGGAAGTCCTGCACGCTAACCCCAGGCTTCAGGGCGATCACCAGCGCATCTGAAATGCCGCGGCCGGTCGCTTCGTCCACAATCTGGCCCGAAACCTGAGTGTCGGTATCTTCGGCACGCCTGCCTACGACGACCTTACCCTCAGCGACGATCCGCTTGCCCAGGGCAATCGCCAGATGATACTCGCCGTCAGGCAGCCCCTTGGGGTTGGCTAACCGCAGCGTCTTGCGCCCCCTGGGGCCGTCTTCCCATTTGCCCTCGTCCGAGACGATGGTCTTGCCGTCCAAGGCCCATACCTGGGTCCAGATACGGCCATTGCGCATCCCCTCGTACTCGAAACTGGCGAAAATCTCCTTGCCACCACGGGGCAACACTGCCGCCGGATTGATGGGCCGACCATCCTTGGTGACGCGGCTGCTGAACACCAAGGGGCTGAAGGTCGGGCCCTTCTTAACCTTAGGCGCTGCCCCAGGAAGACCCAACTCAGGCAGGTATTGTGATTCGGCTGGCTTCATGGGCACCTTCGTGCGAGAGCCTGCGCCTGTGACGCTCACGCCAGCCTTCTTCAACAGAGGCTTGGCCAGATTGACTGGTCGCAGCCCGTTGATAAAACCGCCGACGGCCATCGGGGTGTCACGATGATCCACACGGCCATCGCCGGTGGTGTCCACCACCCGACGCGCATCCACCGGCGTGATGCCGGCGCCTGCTGCGGCCTGGGTGGGGATACCAACCAACCGACCGTCGTGGTTCACAGCCGTGCCGCCGCTGTTGCCGCCAGCGATGGTGGCATCGGTCTTGATCCAGCCACGTCGAACTTTGACCCCCGGCTGCTTGGAGAAACCCGACACGCTGCCGCTGGTAAAGGTCACCGTCTCGCCACCGATGCCAGGGTAACCGAAAATGGCCAGCACGTCGCCCAGTTCCAAGGTGTCCGAGTCGCCCACTGGAATGAAGGGCAGATCCAATCCTCGCACCGGCTTGCCATCCAGACCGGCGACGATGCGCAGCACCGCCAGATCGAGCTCCGGGGACTGGACAACGATGTCGGCGAAGTAAGTGACCGCCGGTGGCTCATCGGAACGCTGGGTGATGGCGATGGCCAGCCGATCCGCTGGCGGCGCGGGCATGCCCATAGCCCGCGGGTTGGCCACATGGCAGTTGGTTAGGACGATCCCGCTGGGATCCACGATGGTGCCAGACCCAGTCCAGGCCGGAGACAGATTGCCCAGGAAGCCCTGGCGCAGCGCCACGACCTGCACCACGGCATGCATCGTGTTTTGAATAACCTTGCGGTCGGGCAGGTCAGCCCTGCTTGCACGCTTTGCACACATGTGTGATGTACCTCCTAATCAAACGCAACGGCTACCAGGTGTCGAGCAGATTATCGAGACTGCCCGGCTTGGGTTGGCGGACGTGGCCACGCTGAGTCGCGACCTGTCCACCCAGCATGTCGAACACTTCCTGCAAACTGCGCTCAGCCGTGCGCGGGTCGAGGCCAGTCTGCTGCGCCAGCTCGTCGGCCATGCCAGAGGAGCGCAGATAGGCAGAGTCGACCTGCTGACCTGTCCCCATAGCGTCCAGGAGGTGATCCAGGTCATAGCCTTGCGGCTGCGCTGGCTGGAGCCCGCGACCGCCCGAAGGCGCGCTCGGCGAAGGGGCCAAGCCACCCAGACCACCGGACAGCAGCTTGTCGAGCACAAAGCTGACCACCATCTGGGCTATGGCCGGAGGCAGGCCCAGTTTCTCGGCCAACCCTTCGATGATGGGGGCCAGGAACGAGTTGCTGCCCAGGCCGCCGCCACCTCCCAGGATGGCTTCCAGCAAGCCGCCCAGGCCGCCAGCGCCTTGCGAACCGCCACCACCGAGAATCCCTTCCAGCAGATCGCCCATGCCGCCAGCACCTTGCGAACCGCCACTACCACCGCCCAGAATGCCTCCCAGCAAGTCAGCCAGCGGGTCGCCGGTTGACTTGCTGCGCCTCGGCTGCGGCTGTGCCGCAGCGCCTTCCAAAATCCCCTTGAGTAGATCTTCTAGCATGATGATTGAGCCCTCCCTGTATGTAGTTGTGTAGACTCTGACACACACAGAGCCTTCATGCTTAAGACGGAAAAAAAGGAAAATGTCACTCCCAGCGAACTCAGGACTCCACAAGGCCAGCGAATGCCGCCGCGTTGGCCCAGGTCTCCCGCTCCTGGCCCTCATCGTCAAAGCGCGGGCTGCGCGGCGCACTCACGCCCGGCAACTGTATCTCGCCCGGAATGGCCGCCACGACCATTCCCACGCTCTTCTGCAACCAGGCCAGCGGCAGCCAGTAACGCGTCCCCCACGATCCCGCATAGCTGTGCACCCAAGAGGCTTCGTCCAGATTGATGCGCCTGCGCCATTCGGCGTGGTCGACGGTGAGCGCGTCCCCCGTGGCGTAGTCAATCAGATTGTAGAGCGACATGATGATGTAGGGTTTGGACTCGGGGTAGCTGGCATGAGAGCCCGCCGCCACGTAGACGTGCGGGTGGGTTCCGGTTTTCTGTATGTCAGGATGATGCCAGGGCTTAGTGATGCGTGAATGATGCCCCAGATAGCAGATGTAGGCCGGCGGTTCAATGGGACGGCGGCTCGCATCCAGTTTGAAGAAAAGCTGAACGCCCTCCCAATCGCCTTCGTGGTCATTGAAGCCATTGAAGCTGTTGGCCCAGTCGTTGTAACCGTAGAAGAACCAGTACTGCAGATTGAGGTAGTCACCTTGCTGCACGGTGCGGTAGTAGTAGGCGGTGTTCCGCCGGCGGCCCTGGCTGTGGTCATAGTTCTCCAGAGCGGCGTCTCGGACGTCGTGCGGCAAGCGGAAGCGGGGCAATTCTGATCGCTGGCCGTGCGGGGAGGCCGCCTGATCGTCTCGCAGCAGCAGCTTGTTCCACCAGAAGTACTTGGTGGCCAGCTTTGTCTTCTCGCTGAACCAGTCGTAGGCCCGGCGCGCTGCCGTTTCTGACCAGGTATAGATCGGCGACCGTGACCACCTGTAAAGAAGCTTGATGGTGTCCGTGCCCCAATGCCTGGCGACGTCCACGCCACTCATCGGCCCTCCGCCCAACGAGCACAGAAATGTGTCCTGCGCATGGGAGCGACGGAGGTGGATGGGTTGGACTCGTCCCCGGGAGACGAGCGGGGCATCTTCGCCCTGGCGGTAGAGCGCAGCATAGGCGAGAAAGTCCTCCACCGCCATGGGGAAGAACCGTTCCTCGCCGGAGAAGTGCATGATGGGCGCGTACTTTTCGTGCAACTCAGAACTGTTCATCCTATCATTCCTTTGTCGAAGCGTGCTCACTGCTATCATAGCACAACTTGCCCCATTTGCAAAGAGCGGTTGATCGCACCGTCTGCTGACCACCGGACAGTTACTGACTGGCGGTCAGTGGTTTTGACAGATGTCCGGATTTGTGCTATCATAGCGGTGTGTTTGGGCATGCGCAGCGAGAGCGCCGGACGGTGTGCGGGACATCGTACTCAACTTCATTGCCTTCCCCTCGCCTGCGCGCTAGCGCTGCGCAAGCCCATTTTCAGTTCAGCATCGAAGAACTGTCCCCCAGGACGATGGAGTCATGAACGGTTCGGGAATGCGCTCTCTAGACCCTCACAGCACCGTCACGCATCCCCTCGGACCCGCCAGTAGCACACCTCCGGACAAAACGGAGTAACCTTCGATGACAAGCTTTCTTGACCAGGTCAACACACTCAGCGGCCAAACCGTCCAGCTCTGCTACCACTGCCACAAGTGCACGGCTGGTTGCCCAGTCGTCTCTGCTATGCACTATGGGCCAGATCGCGCCTTGCGGATGATCCAGTTCGGCCAGACTGAACGGCTGCTCACCAGCCGCGACATCTGGCTTTGCCTGGGGTGCGAAAACTGCGCCGAGCATTGCCCCAACGACATTGACGCCGGCCGGGTGATGATCGCTCTGCGACAGGTGGCGGGCGAGCGTGGCTACCGGCGAGGAGACTGCCAGGAACTGCGGGAGATCCTGGCCGACTACCTGGCTCAGAGACCGGAATCGGTCATTGACGAGCGGTTGTGCGTGGGCCTGGGCCGGTTGAACCAGCTCGGCCAGACCATCACCGAAGCACACAACATCAGTGGCGACGACAACCGCGAGCGGCTGATCTGGAGCCAGAACCTGGAGCGTGTGCCGGACGGATTGGAAGGCAAACGCGGAGCGGAGACCATCTACTTCGTCGGCTGCGTCGGTTCCTTTTTCCCCAGAAGCTACCGCGTGCCCCAGGCGCTGGCTGGCATCCTGCACGCTGCCGAAGTCGATTTCACCACCCTGGGCGGCCAGGAGTGGTGCTGTGGCTTCCCTCTGCTGTCTATGGGGCGACAGGCCGAGGCCGAGGAGTTGATGCGCCACAACATCGCCCAGGTGAAGGAATTGGGCGCTTCGCGCATGGTGTTCACCTGTCCGTCCTGCTACCACGTGTGGAAGTTCGTTTACCCCGAGGTGACGGGCGAGGAGATGGGCATCGAGATACTGCACGCCACCGAGTTGCTGGAGGAGCTCATCGAGCAGCGGGCCATCACGCTGGGCGATATCCAGAAACGGGTGACCTTCCACGACCCGTGCGATCTGGGGCGCAAGAGCGGGGTGTACGATGCGCCGCGCCGCGTGCTCCAGAGTATTCCTGGCCTGACGCTGGTGGAGATGAGCGGCCACGGGGGCGAATCGGATTGCTGCGGTGGCGGCGGCAACCTGGAGAGCTTCGATCCTGACGTCGTCTCCGAAGTGTCGCTGCGCCGCCTGGATCAGGCCTGCGAGATCGAAGCGCAAATCATCGCCTCCGCCTGCCAGCAATGCGAGCGCACGCTAGCCAACGCTGTGCGCCGCCATCAGGAGGCCCGTCGCCTGCGGATGCGCTCCATGGACGTGGTGGAGCTGGTGTGGCAAGCCATGCAGACAAGGAGACAAGGAGACGGGGAGACAGGGTGAATGGGAGAGAGGATAAGGACGCATCGTGATCTCGATGTCTACCAGATGGCATTTGAGGCAGCGATGCAGATCTTTGAACTGACGAAAGGTTTCCCCAGGGAAGAGACCTACTCATTGACCGATCAGATTCGGCGCTCGTCTCGCTCCGTGTGCTCCAATATCGCTGAAGCATGGCGGAAACGTCGCTATGAAGCAGCTTTTGTGAGCAAGTTGAACGACTCGGAAGCCGAGGCAGCAGAGACCCAAGTCTGGTTGGAATTCTCGGTCAAGTGCCAGTATCTCGATGCAACAGTGGCTCGTGAACTGTACACAACGTACGACAACATTCTGGGGAAACTGGTGAACATGATCCGACACCCTGAGCAATGGATCATCAAGCGACGACGATGACCGGGGAGAGGGTGACAAGGTGACGGGGAGACAAGGAGACAGAAAGCACCTTGTCTCCCCCTCTCCCCGTCACCCCATCTCCCCCTCTCCTTGTCTCAGGACATGCGAGGAACGCAGGATGACAACCTCTTCAGATAACGGAAAAGAACACATTGGCGCGGTGCTGGTGGTCGGCGCGGGGATCGGCGGCATGCAAGCCTCGCTCGATCTGGCCGAGGCGGGCCTCAAGGTCTACCTGCTGGACAAGGCCCCAGCCATCGGCGGGGTCATGGCTCAACTCGACAAGACCTTCCCCACCAACGACTGCGCCATGTGCATCATGTCTCCCAAGCTGGTGGAGGTGGGGCGGCATTTGAACATCGAACTGCTCACCTACGCCGACGTGGAGCGCATCGAAGGGGAGCCAGGCAACTTCACCGTCACCGTGAAGCAGCATCCTCGTTACGTGGACCTGGAGAAGTGCACCGGCTGCGGCGATTGCGCGACCGCCTGCCCCATCGTCCGACTGGACGAATTCAACACTGGCCTCTCCGAACGCAAGGCTGTTTACAAGCTCTACCCCCAGGCCATCCCCAACGCTTACGCCATCGAGAAACTGGGCACTTCGCCCTGCCGCGACGGTTGCCCCATTCACCAGCGAGCGCAAGGCTACGTGGCCCTCGTTGCCCAGAGCCGCTACGCCGACGCCTACCGCACCATCCTGCAGGATAACCCCTTCCCCTCCATCTGCGGGCGGGTCTGCAACCATCGCTGTGAGGATGCCTGCAGCCGCGGCAAGGTGGACGATCCCGTCAACATCATGGCTCTGAAGCGGTTTGTGGCCGATTGGGCGTTTCAACACCCAGAAGAACTGGTGGAAAAAAGAGAAGAT
>DFBV01000009.1:513-5419 GCA_002366755.1 Anaerolineales bacterium UBA3071 | reverse complement strand
GTGGTGCAGCGGGAGGTTGAAGCCATCGTCGCCGAGGGGGTTGAACTGAAGCTCAACCACCGCGTCGAGGATGCCGTGGCGCTGCTGGAAGAGTACGATGCCGCCTTCGTGGCTGTGGGCGCTCACACCGGCGCCAAACTGCCCATTCCTGGCGCCGACCTGCCCGGCGTGCTTGTGGCGACGGACTTCCTGCGCCAGGTAGCCATGCACAAGTATCAGGTATCAGATATTGGTGATCAGGCAGTCCCCAATACTCAATCACTGATACCCAATCACCGTGTTTTGGTCCTGGGCGGCGGCAACGTAGCCATAGACTCGGCCATGACCGCTGTGCGACTGGGCGCTTCCTGGGTGGGCATGGCCTGCCTGGAATCCCGCGAAACGATGCCCGCCCACGAATGGGAGATAGCCGACGCCCAAGAGGAAGGGGTCGAACTCTTCCCCTCGCGAACGTTCAAGGAGGTCACCAGCGAGGAGGGCCGCGTGGCCGGCATGCGCTGCGTGGAAGTGGACTTCCGTGGCTTCGTGGATGGCCGCCCCGATTTCGAGATGTTCCCCGAAACAGAGCACGTGCTGCCGGCCGATGTGGTCATCTTCGCCATCGGCCAGCGCCCCGACGTCTCCTGCTTGAACGACGAGGTGGAGAAGATACGCGGCCGTTTCCCGGTGATAGACAAGGAGACAATGGCCACCAATGTGCCTGGCCTGTTCGCCGGCGGCGACGTCGTGACCGGCACGGCGTTCATTGTGGACGCGATAGCTGCAGGGCATCGGGCAGCGTGGGCGATTGATCTGTACCTCCAAGGTAGATTGGGAGATTGGGAAACTGGTAGATTGGTAGATTGGGAAATTGGTAAGGTTGTCGAGTTGAGTGAAGCCGAGGCCATCGCCAAGGTCACTCGGGGGGAGGCTTCGGCCGTGGGCCGGCATGAGACGCATAAGCTGCCGGCCGTTGAGCGGATGCGAGACTTCCGCGAGGTCTACGGCGGGCTGACAGAAGAGGAAGCCCTCGCCGAGGCGGCTCGCTGCCTGACCTGTGGCATCTGTTCCGAGTGCCTGCAGTGCGTCTTCGCCTGCCAGGCCGATGCCATTGACCACAACCAGGTGGAGCAAGAAATCGAGATTGACGTCGGCGCGCTGCTGCTGGTGCCCGGAGCGGAACCGTTTCCGGGCGACATCCGACCCGAATTCGGCCACGGCCGCTACCCCAACGTGGTCACCAGCCTGGAGTTCGAGCGCATGCTGAGCGCTTCCGGCCCCTTCACCGGCGAGGTGAAGCGCCCATCCGACGGGCAACACCCGCGCAAAGTGGCCTGGATCCAGTGTGTTGGCTCCCGCGACATCACCTGTGACCAGGGGTACTGCTCCTCAGTCTGCTGTATGTACGCGGCCAAGGAAGCCATCATCGCCCGCGAGCACGACGCCAACATCGAGCCCACCATCTTCTATATGGACATCCGCTCCTTCGGCAAGGGGTTCGAGCGCTACATCGAGCGAGCGGAAGAAGAGTACGGCGTGCGCTACGTGCGCAGTATGGTCTCGGTCGTGAAAGAGGCTCCCAGAACCCACAATCTCCGCCTCACCTACGTCACGTTTGAGAATGCGAAGGGATCAGGGACGGAGGACGAAGGACCAAGGACGAAACGCCCCGTGCCGCACGAAGAAGAGTTTGACATGGTAGTGCTGGCGGTGGGGCTACGGCCCTCGGCCGAGGCAATGCAGATGGCCCAGCGGCTGGGCGTCGAACTCAACCGCTTCGGCTTCGCCGAACCGGCCCTCTTCACCCCCGGGCAGACCTCGCGGCCTGGCATCTTCGTGGCCGGCGCGTTCGCCGAGCCCAAGGACATCCCTGAGACGGTCATCGAGGCCTCATGCGCGGCGGCGCAGGCTTCGGCGCTGCTCGCTCCGGCTCGGCACACGCTGACCCGCACACCGGAGTACCCGGTAGAACGGGACGTGAGCGACGAAGCGCCCCGCATTGGAGCCTTCATCTGCCATTGCGGCATCAACATCGGCGCGGTGGTGGACGTGCCCAGTGTGGTCGAGTACGCCCGCACGCTGCCAGACGTGGTCTATGCCGAACGCAATCTCTACACCTGTTCGCAGGATACCCAGGAGCGCATCTGCGAACAGATCAAGGAACACAAGCTGAATCGGGTCATCGTCGCCTCTTGCACGCCGCGCACTCACGAACCGTTGTTCCAAGACACGCTGCGCCAGGCGGGCCTGAACCCCCACCTCTTTCAGATGGCCAACATCCGCGAGCAGGATTCCTGGGTGCACCGGGCCACGCCGGAGATTGCCACTCAGAAAGCCAGAGATCTGGTGAGAATGGCCGTCGCCAAAGCCCGTAAGTTGCGTCCCATAGAGCAGGGCACCTTCGACATTGATCATCATGCTCTGGTGATCGGCGGCGGGCTAGCAGGCATGAACGCGGCGCTCTCCATCGCTGAGCAAGGATACGCAGTCTATCTGGTGGAGCGGGAGCAGGAACTAGGCGGGAACCTGAGGCATATTCACGTAGGCATTAGAGATCAGGTATTGGATACTAGGTATTCCAATACCCAATATCTAGTATCGGATAACGATCCCCAGAAGCTGCTGCGTGACACTATCCAACGTGTATCTGATACCCCGCTCATCACGGTGTTTACGGGCGCGGAGCTGGAGGAAGTCAGCGGCTACATGGGCAAATACCGGACGCTGGTGCGACTGCATGATGGCAAGCTGCGGGAACTGAACCACGGGGCCATCGTCGTCGCCACCGGCGCACAACAGATCACGCCCACCGAGTACGGCTACGGCGAGTTGCCCGGTGTCATCACCCAGCGCGAGCTGGAGCAGCTATTGGTAGATTGGGAAACTGGGAAANNTGGGAAACTGGTAGATTGGGAAATTGGGAAATTGGTAGATTGGGAAACCGCTCCGCGAAGCGTAGTCATGATCCAGTGCGTAGGCTCCCGCGAGGACGCCCACCCCTACTGTTCCCGCATCTGCTGCACTGAGGCTATCAAGAACGCTCTGGAGATCAAGCATCTCAGCCCAGAGACCGAGGTCACCATCCTGTACCGGGACATCCGCACCTACGGCTTCAAGGAAACGCTCTACCAACGGGCGCGGGAGCAAGGGGTCATGTTCCTCGAATATGACAGGGACAATCCACCCCAGGTAGTCGGCAAATCAGCAAATCAGCAAATCAGCAAGTCGGCAGATGATGGAGAGGATTGGCAGAGAGGTCGATTGGGTGATCTGCGGGTGGAGGTAGCCGTGCAGCCGGAGAACGAGTTGATGGCGCTGCCCGCCGATCTGGTGGTGCTCAGCGCCGGCATCGAGCCCCATCCCGGCAACGAATCCCTGGCCAAGCTGATCAAGCTGCCGCTAAACGAAGACGGCTTCTTCTTGGAGGCGCACGTCAAGCTGCGCCCCGTGGATTTCGCCGCCGACGGCGTCTATCTGGCCGGGCTGGCGCACTCGCCCCGCTTCCTGGAGGAGACCATCGCCCAGGCGCAGGCAGCGGCCATACGGGCGGTGACTCTGCTCTCCAAGACCGAACTGGAAGCCACGCCCATCATCGCCACCGTGAACCCGCGGCTCTGCTCCGCTTGCGGGATCTGCGTCGAGGTCTGTCCTTACGACGCACGGATATTGGAGCCGGGCGCGCCCTACGCCGAGGTCATCGAGGTGCTCTGCCAGGGCTGCGGGGCCTGCATCGTCGCCTGCCCCAACAAGGCCAGCCAGCAGAAGGGCTTCGAGTTCGGGCAACTGTTCGGCATGGTGGACGCGGCGTTGGTCACAGCGTGAGCGAGCGGGTGGGGATCGGGTATCCGGTATTGGGTATTGGATATTGGATATTGGATATTGAACCTTCCCTGATCACCGATCACTGAGAACTCCGTTGAGGTGCTTTATGTCAAACGATTTCGAGCCCATAATCGTCGCCTTCCTGTGCAACTGGTGCACCTACACCGGCGCAGACCTGGCCGGCACATCCCGCATCCAGTATCCGCCCAACGTGCGCATCATCCGGTTGATGTGCAGCGGCGCCGTGGACCCGGTCTACGTGCTCAAGGCGCTGCTCGACGGAGCCGACGGCGTGCTCATCGGCGGCTGCGGGCCCGGCGACTGCCACTACCAGACAGGCAACTACAAGGCACGACGGCGAGTGGCCATCCTCAAGGAGACCCTCAAACAGATGGGGCTGGAGGAGGACCGCCTCTGGCTGCGCTGGATCAGCGCCAGCGAGGGTCAGCTCTTCGCCGACACTGTCACCGAGATGACAGCGGCGATCAGGAAGATGGGGCCGAATCCGATGAAGCGAGAATGGACGGTGTAGGATGGTAGATTGGTTGGTACATTGGTACATTGGTAGACCCGTAGACTGGTGGTGTAGTTTGACACTCCTGGCAGTTCACCAATCTACCAGTTTGCCAATCTACCAATCTACGGGCCTACCCACCGAGGCAGGAGACAGAGTATGCAGACAACGATAGCTGTAGCAAACGGAGACACCCTGGCAGCGATCCGCGGCTTCCTGAAGTGTCTGCTAGAGCGGGGCGTGGTAGAGGCGCTGATGGTGCCCTTGCGCGAACGGAACGGCGCGGTGATGCCCGCGCTGGTCTCGCAGCCAACGCTCCTGGACGACGCCGATCCGCTGGCGCCTGTGCTCTCTATCAACGGGGCGCGGCTGGTCTCGGCTCTGTCCATCCGCGAGCCACGGGGCCGCATTGGCGTCGTGCTGCGCTCGTGCGAGATCCGGGCGCTCATCGAGTTGGTTAAGCTGCGGCAGGCCAGCCTGGACGATTTGCTGATCATCGGACTCGACTGCGCCGGCACCTACAAACTGACCGACTACGTGCAGATGGTGCAGGATGTGCCCGATGTTGAGTCGTGGCGCGAGCTCTATGCC
>DFBV01000009.1:0-335 GCA_002366755.1 Anaerolineales bacterium UBA3071 | reverse complement strand
GCGGGACGCGGCTTTCGCCGAGATCCGTCAGCGGCTATCCAGCCCAGAAGGTTTGACGGAACTGTTCTCCACCTGCATTCGCTGTCACAACTGCATGGTCAACTGCCCCATCTGCTACTGCAAGACCTGCCTCTTCCGCACGCCGACCTTCGACCACGAACCCGCACAGTACATGACCTGGGCCGTGCGCAAGGGGGCTGCCCGGTTGCCGTCCGACACGCTGCTTTTCCACCTGACCCGATTGAACCATATGAGCACCTCCTGCGTCGGCTGCGGCATGTGCACTGACGCCTGCCCCGCAGACATCCCGGTGGGACGGGTCTTCCGTGCTGTGG
>DFBV01000054.1:10080-10598 GCA_002366755.1 Anaerolineales bacterium UBA3071 | reverse complement strand
GGTTCAGTGCTTCTTCTTGGAGGATCCTGGTGGGTATGCCATTGAGATCCAGCAGTTCCTCGAGCCAGAGGTCGCACGGACCTTTCACTAGGGGGCGCGGGTTGCACGTGGCGAATGCAGCCCAACATGCGCAGATAGGAACGCTCTCGAAGTAGTCATGATCTGCTTGAGGGGCAAAAAGGCATGTCTACCTTATGTGGCAAAGATATCTTGCGAAGCGACTTGCTCTCAGACGGCGAACTGGAACTCATCCTTTCGACGGCGTCTCGCTTCGAGAGAGCGCTCACGGCTGGAGATCGCCTGACGAACATGCAAGGCCAGGTCTTGGCAACCCTCTTCTTCGAGCCCAGCACGCGAACTCGTCTCTCGTTCGAGACGGCCATGCTGAGGCTAGGGGGCCAGGTCATCACCATGGCCGACCCCAAGACCTCCTCCAGCGCCAAGGGCGAATCGCTGGTGGACTCCATGCGGACAGTGGAGGGGTACGCCGACGTCATCGTCATCCGCCATCCCCGCAA
>DFBV01000054.1:0-9993 GCA_002366755.1 Anaerolineales bacterium UBA3071 | reverse complement strand
ATTGGTCTATCTGCTGGCCCGCTCCGGTGTTCGTCTCCTCTTCGTTTCGCCGCCTGGTCTGGAGATGCCCGCGGCGATCACAGCAGATCTGAAGAAGTTGGGGGCAGAGATCAGCGAAGGCGGCGACCTGGCGGCTGCCATGCGCCGCAGCGATGTGCTCTACGTGACCCGCATCCAACGGGAGCGGTTCGAGGATTCGGCCGCGTACGAACGGCTGAGCGGCTCCTACGTGGTGGACAGGGCCATGATCCAACAGGCCAAACCAGGCATCTCCATCATGCACCCTTTGCCACGCGTCGATGAAATCACCGCAGAAGTGGATGACTACGAGGGCGCAGCCTACTTTCGCCAGGCGGCTAACGGCGTGCCCGTCCGTATGGCCTTGCTGGCCTTGGTCACAGGGCGGAACTAGGGACGGCTGACCGGACAATGGGACCCTTTCCTGATCTCTCGCCCTTACTGAGCCCTAATGCCATCGCTGTGGTCGGCGCTTCGGAGCGTCACGGCAGCGCGGGACGCCTTGTCCTGGAGAATCTACGCAGTTTGGGTTATGAGGGGGCTGTCTACGGCGTCCACCCGAAGTACAGCAAGGTGCTGGACTTTCCGTGCTTCCCGAACCTGAAGTCGCTGCCTGGGCCGGTGGAATCGGTGGCGGTGCTGCTGGCCGCCGAGAAGGTGCTGCCTGCGTTGCAGGCTGCGGCGGAGGTGGGCGCCCAGGCCGCCTGGGTGCTGGCCAGTGGCTTCGCTGAGGCTGGCCCGGAGGGGAAAGCCCGCCAGGCTGAACTGACTCGTTTCGCCGAGGAGACGGGCCTGTTAGTGTGCGGGCCCAACTGCATTGGCGTGGCCAACCTGGTGGACCGGGTGGCGACGTACAGTGTGGCCTTGAGTCCGGCCACCTGCGCTGGTGGTGTCTCGGCGGTGGTGCAGAGCGGGGCCATCTGCCTGGGATTGGCCAACGCCGCTCGCTTCGGCTTGCGTTATCTCATCTCCAGCGGCAACGAGGCGGTGCTCGACAGCGCCGACTACATCGGCTACCTGGCTGGCGATGCGTCCACCCATGTCATCATCGCCTTCATCGAAGGGATTCGCAGCCCACAGAAGTTCGAGGTCGCTGCGCAGGCTGCTGCTGAAGCGGGGAAGCCGATCTTGCTGGTGAAGGTAGGGCACTCTGTTGCTGCCCGGCAAGCGGTGCAGGCCCACACGGGCAGCCTGGCCGGGGCCGACGCTGTGCATGATGCTGTCTTCCGCCGCCTGGGCGTGGTGCGGTTGGACACGCTGGACGAACTGGTGGAGGCAGCGGAACTGTTCGTTACCTGTCCGCTGCCTGAAGGTGATGGGGTAGGGCTTCTGAGCCTCTCAGGGGGCCAGATTGGCCTGGTAGCAGACCTGGCCGAGGACCTGGAGCTGAAGTTTCCCACGTTCTCGGAAGAGGCCCAACAAGCATTGGCCCAAATCCTGCCGCCCTTCAGCCCCATCGCCAATCCTCTGGATGCCTGGGGCAGTGGTGATCTGGAGAGGACCTATCCGCGCTGTGTGGAAGTGGTCTCTTGGGAGGAGAATATCCATCTGCTGGCCGTGAGCCGCGACACTCCTCCCGCGGTGGCTTCTCGAGAGGCCGAACAGTCGCTGGCCGTGGCGGGGGCGGCGGTACGGGCGGCGCGGGAGACCGGCAAGCCAGTGCTTCTGTTCTCCAATCTCTCTGCGGGATTCCACCCCGAAGCGAAGAAGTTGCTGGCTGAGGGCGGCGTCCCCTACTTGCAGGGCACGGGGGAGACCCTGCGGGCTATTGAGGCCTTTGTGCGCTATGCTGCTTTCCGCCGTTGTATGGGGAAGCCCAGGGCCGTCGGCTGTCTGTCGCCGCTTGACCTGCCCGACTGGCGAAGAAAGCTCCAGCTAGTGAGAGGGGCGCTTTCCGAAGTAGAGGGGCGGCGGTTGCTGGCTGCCTATGGCATCCCCGGTCCGAGAGAGGCCGTGGCTGCCACCGCAGAGGAGGCAGTCACAGCAGCGGACTCCATCGGCTACCCCGTCGTGCTCAAGGTCCTCTCCCCTGACATCCAACACAAGACGGAGATCGGAGGCGTGAGGGCCGGTCTGCAGAATGAGCGAGCCGTTGCCACCGCTTTCCGCGAGGTGATGGAGGTGGCTCGGCGTCATCATCCCCGGGCGCGGTTGGAAGGGGCGCTGATCCAAGAGATGATCTCCCCTGGTGCGGTGGAGGTGATCCTGGGCGTGTTGCGGGACCCGGACTTTGGCCCAGTGGTGGTCTTTGGGTCGGGCGGGGTCCTGGTGGAACTTCTGGAGGATTCCTCGCTACGGCTGCCGCCGCTGAGCCGGGAAGACGCGCTGGAGATGATCCGCGAGACGCGGGGAGCTCGTCTCCTGCAAGGGTTTCGGGGACGACCGCCTGCTGACGTTGCCGCTCTGGCCGGTGCACTCGTGCGCCTTTCGCAACTGGCGCTGGATCTAGGCGATCTCATTGCCGCATTGGACATAAACCCCCTGATGGTGCTGCCAGCAGGGCAGGGCGTGCGAGCGGTGGACGTCCTGATGGAGGTTGTCTCCTGATCGAACCCTCTGCTGTTCCCCCCATCTCCCTTCCATTGGCATCACCCAGCCCTCATCATCCCGGGCATCATCCCAGGCTCGTTTCGCGTAGTCTCCGCAGTTGGGAACTCACTCTGGCAGACTTCTTCAGTTGGAACAGTCGCAAGCAGAAGCCCTGTCAGGACGGCAGGGCCTCTGCCTCATCTGGGGATCTGAGAGAAACGTGGCTCCTACTTGTCCCATTCGTGCAAGAAGGTGTGGGCAAAGGTGATGCTGTTGACCGTTTCCTTGGTCGCATCGTAGGTATTGGCATCGCCTTCAAACCACGGATCGCGGCTGCCGGTACGGAAGAGGCGCGTGGCCCGCTCCAGATATTCGGCTTGGTCGCTAGGCCGGTGGGCATAGCCTGGGAGCCTGCTCTGCCGCAAAGCCGCGATCTACTGAGCCTATCCCCGCTGCATGTCCTCCAGGTCAACGTAGCGGCGAATCGTGCCCCCCTCCATCGCCCATAGCCCGGTGGCAAAGCGCTGGATGAAGTAGCGGTCGTGGACAACAGCCAGCACGGTGCCTTCGAAACCGGCCAGCCCCTGCTCGAAGCGTTCCCGCGAGGGGATGTCCAGGTGGTTGATCGGCTCGTCCAGCAGCAACAGGTTGCAGCCGGCGGCCACCAGCTTGGCCAGGGCCAGCCGCGCCCGCTCGCCGTAGCTGAGGTTGCCCACGGGCACAAAAACGTCGTCGCCGCTGAACAGGAAGTAATGCAAGAAGCTGCGCGCCTCGGTCTCGCCCATGGCGGCCACGCGGCGGATCTCCTCGAAACCGTTGCTCGCCTCGTCCAGCCCTTCCTGCTCCTGGGAATAGTAGCCCACGTGCACGTTGGCTCCCAGCCGTATCCGCCCGGCCAAGGGAGCCAACTGCCCCGCAATGCCGCGCAGCAGCGTCGTCTTGCCGCTGCCATTGGGGCCTAGCAATACGATCCGCTCGCCCTGTCGCAGGGTCAGGTTCACGCCGGCGAAAAGCGGCTGGCCATCGTAGCCCATGGCCAGGTCTTCCAGCAGCAGCTTTTCTTTGCCGCTGGCCAGCGTCCCCTCAAAGGCCAATTTCATCTGCCAGGTGGGCTTGGGCTTTTCGAGCCGCTCCTCCGATTCGAGGAGCCGCTCCAGCCGCTTTCTCTGCACCACAGACCGCCGGGCCAGCCCTTTGGCGATCTTGCGATAGTGAAAGTGGATGGTGCCTTGCTCGATGCGCCGGGCGTGCCCCGCCAACCCCCGGATACCTGCCTCCATCCGGGCGAAACGCTCCTGCTGGTCCTTGTAGGCCGCCCAGTGTTTTTCTTGCTCTCGCTCTTTGCCCTGCGCGTAATGGCTGTAGTCGCCGGGGTAGACGGTCAGGCGGTGGGTGAGGGGATCGAGTTCCAGGATGGTGTGCACCGTGCGGTCGAGGAGCATGCGGCTGTGGGAGACGATTAGCATCGCGCCGTCGTAGCGGCTCAGGAAACCTTCCAGCCACTCCAGCGCTTCGATGTCCAGGTGATTGGTCGGCTCGTCGAGGAGCAGGAGCTGAGGGCGGGTCAGCAGCAGGCGGGCCAGGCCCAGGCGGGTCTTTTGCCCGCCGCTGAGGATGGCCACCGGCGTGGATTGGTCAACGTCGCCGAGGCCCAGCCCCTCCAGCACGGCGTCAACGTCGTGAGACATGACGTGGCTCCCAGCAGCCTCGAAGCGGGCCAGGGCAGCGGCGTAATCGTCCATCAGACGGGCCAACTCGTCGCCTTGGACGACGGCCATCTGCCGGGCCAACGCTTCCACCTGGCGCTCCGCCTCGCGCAAACCCTCCACGGCCTGGCGCATCACGTCGCCGACGGTGGCTTCCGGCTCAAACTCCAGCGACTGGGCCAGGTAGCCGACGGTCACATCGGCCGGCGCAAAGCGCACGCGGCCCTGGTCTGCTCTCTCCTGACCGACGATGATCCGCAGCAAGGTCGTCTTGCCACAACCGTTGGGGCCGACGAGTGCCAGCCGTTCGCCGGGGTTGACGACAAAGGAGACGTTTTCCAGGATTACGTCATCGCCGTAGGTTTTGGAAAGGTTGCTGACTTGGAGCATGGTTTCTACTCACCCTATTCTCCAGGCGTGTATCAGGGACTTGTCCCCGTCAGCCAAAGGTTCGAAGACGTACAACAAGCCGCGTTCACGGTCGAAACTGGCCGCGCCAAGGTGATGTTTCTGTTGGCTGGATTCGAGGTGATACAGGTATTCATCAATGTTCAACGTGGCGTAGGGTTGGGGTTCCCAGGTTTCCATTGCATCCCTGGCCACCGCGGCCAGGTCGGCAGGGTCGTAAAAGATGATCTGCCCCTCGAAGACGGTGCTCCACCAACCTCTGTCAGGACAAGCGGGAGGGTAAGGCGGCTCATCCGGCCACACGGTTCCGTCGGGGCAGCCGTACCAGCACTTTCCCCTGCCCTTGGTGCCCACGAAGATGACCGCCGATTTGCTTCCGGCGGTGAGCCAGGCTCCACCACTCCATTCGTCGGAATGGTGGTAGTTATCCATCGTGGGGGAACCCGGCGTGTAGGCGTTGCCATACAGGAGCAAGGGGACGGTCGGGAGCGTGCTGCCCGGCGCGGGGGGATGACCCTCGTTCCATGGCCCGTAAGCGAACAGAGATGGCCCTTGTCCCCCTTGACCACCGTCCCGGAACCGGCCGGTGGCCAGGTACATCCCCGGCGTGTTGGCGTCGGCCCAATCCTGTGGAATGGCGAAGATGTAATCCGTGGTGACGTAGTTCCAGTAATCCC
This sequence comes from Anaerolineales bacterium UBA3071, assembly GCA_002366755.1. Lineage (GTDB taxonomy): Bacteria > Chloroflexota > Anaerolineae > UBA3071 > UBA3071 > UBA3071. The sequence goes on along the minus strand of DFBV01000054.1, from coordinate 4,655 downwards.
CGATGCGCCACGCCCCCGCCGTCTGCGGATTGGAGAGGTCTAGCTCGCTCCAACCATGGGAGGGGTTGGTTTCGCCTTCCCCCATGTGCTGCGCCCAGCAGAAATAGAGCTTGCCCCTGGTTTGCTCGCCCTGGGCCGGCAGGTATTCCAGGCCGGCGTGAGGAATCTCAAACTCTGGGAACAAGTTCCCGCGGATATTGTGGGACTCCTGCAGGGTGGCGGCGGTGTTCAGGCCGTTCACGTTCTTATCCGCAGAGACAACCGGGATGGAGATGCTGATCTCCGAGACGTACTGGTTCCAGTTGTGCCCGGTGCCGAAAATGGAGCCGGGGAAGCCATCGGCCGGGCCGTGGGGATCGCCATCAGGGGCGTAGGTCATGGCCGCGCCGCTCCATTCCCAGCCTATCTCCTCCGGTCCTTCCGGCAACCTGAACGCGCCCTGGTACACCAGGTCAGCCGGTTGGATGAGCTGTGCTGAAACGGGCGTACCGGTCGGCGTCGGTGTCGGCGCATCCATCTCCTGCACGATCACAAGAGGATTGCCGTAGCGATCACTTCTTGTGAAGATGGGAGGACATTCCACAGCGTTGTAAGCGGTTACCAGGAGGTGATGGGTTGTATTCGGCAGTAAGGTGATGGTAACTGCGAATAGACCCTGGTGCGGCGGTGCCGAATCTGTGCCCGCCTCGCTTTGCACGGAGACATTGATGACTCCCCACGACACATTGCCGGTGACCGTCTGGGTCAATAGGTTAGTGTGGCCGATCAGCGGATCGACTTGTAGAAGCTCTGGTGTGCATAATACCATTGGTGTGTGCGTCGCCGTGGGGGTGGGGGCTGAGGCTGGCCACCCCTTCAGGATGAGCGGCAGGTAGATCCTGTAGGCCAGCGTCGGCGTCTCTGTGGGCGTGGGTGTGGGCGAAGGCATGCCCGTGCTGGTCGGCGTCGGTGTGGCGGCGCCACCCACCGTGTAGGTCACCACCAGCCGCGGGCGCAGGCTAGCAGTGCCGTGGTTCCGACTGCAGAAGTAGTGGTAGGTGTAGTCGCCGCTCAGAGGGCGGAGCAGCAGGCCGTAGTTGGGCAGGCCTTCCTCGATCCAGGCATGCACGGCGGCAGTGGCGTCCAGGCTGACCCAACCGTTTCCCATCCCGGCCGGCAGCGTGATCTGGTCCACAGTGGTGGTGTCGAAGTCGCCGCCGGGCGTCGTCCAGGGTGTGCCGGGACTGGCTAGCGCCCAGGTGGCGCCGTCGGGGACGTAGCCGGGATCGGGCCAGAAGTCCCAGCCGGTCCCTTCGTCCCAATCGCGAGTCAGACGATAGAGGGTGATCTGCATGTCGCTTTCGGCATCACCCTCGTAGCGGTATAGTTCCACGGTAGCGCTGCTGATCGTTGCATCGCCCGGCAGAGCGGAAAGGTCCCAGCGCATCAGGCAGCGGCGGTGCTCCTCACGCTCCCCGAAGAAGGTCTCCAGGTGATCTAGTCCACCCAGGTTGGCGTTGGGAGCAACGTTATCTTCGTCGTTGGCCAGGATCACGTCGGTCGTGCCAGCATAGGAACCATCGGGGCTGACTCCGTCCTGAAAGATCATGGTTTGCTGGCCAGTGGATGGGGTTCTTGTCGGCGTGACTGTGGGAGTAGGTGAGTGTGTGGGNNNGTGTGGGCGTGTGGGTGGGCGTGGCCGTGGATGGTGCACCGGTGGGAGTAGAGGTAGCCGTTCCACCGCTCTGCTTCCAGTGGTTGTAGTAGATGTTGAGCAAGGGGGCGAACTCACCGGTGGCCTTCTGGTTGCCGGCGGCGGTGGGGTGGCTGCCTCCACCGCTGCCGCCCCAGCAGGCCGAACGGTTGTTGCTCACGCTCTGGATGTGCTGCACAGCCCCGCCCCACCAGCGATGGTGGTTGCCAGTTTCCGCCCCCAGGTCGTTGGTGTTGCGGTTGCCGCCGTTGGAGGTCAGGACATTGTAGAAGTCGAAGACGGCCACGTTGTTGTGTGTGTGGGCGTCCAGCCAATCCTCGACCAGCCACGTATTGAAAGCTCGTGCATTGCTGGCATAGGTCGCATTCTGAACCGGCGGGGCAGTGATGACCACGAAGAGCTTGTCCTGGCGACTGCCGAAATACTCCAGAAGGTCGTTGTAGATGGACTTGGCGTTGGCTACGGTGTGGTGTGGTGACCCACAGCTCTGACCGCGCAGCGGGTTGTTGCCGATGTGTGGCGGGTTTTCCGCCGGGTCCCCCCGCAGGTTGGAGTTGGGATAGCAGGACTTGAACATGATAATCTCATTCTCGCCGCCGGGGTCGGTGGGCAGGCGAGAGTAGCTGGAGTGCTGGTCGCTCTCGGCATAGAGGTTGCTCAGATAGGTGGCACTGAGGGGGCCGCGGAACCAGGTCCACCAGTGGCCGATGTCGGTGTTATCGCCGATGCTGTCGGGCCCCCAGCCGTAGTTGGTGTCGCTGACGAAATAGTTGCTGTCGCGCAGGGCGATGCCCAGACCACCGTTGTTGTTGCGCAGCCAGTTTGACCCGCAGGAGTGGTGGACGAAGATGAGCTTGACCGTCTCGGCCGGCGGGTTGGGGTTATAGGCCTGGACGTTTGTCACCGCGTCATCAGCCGGGGCCGCTGCTGCCGTCAGGCTCAGCAGCAGGGCCAGCAAAAGCGCAGCCAGGGCCAAGACGAGCCTCTTGCTCGTCAATCTGCTGTTGACACGTGCGATTGTTGTTTCCATGACGGCCCTCCTTTGAGTCTCCAGGGTGCCAGGTCGTCACGCAGCCATCTTCCTCTTCAGCCACAGGGTTGACGGCGCTTCCTTTGTTTTTCTAGGGATTGCCCAGCGCCAGGGGCAGATAGACTGTGCGCTTTACAGTGGGAATTGCGACCAGGGCAGACCCGAAGCCATCGCTTTCCTCGGCTGCGCCTGAAATGCCTGAACTGTCCTGGTGCCAGAACTGCAGATTCCGGCCAAGCCCACTGCCGGTCAGTTCGTTTCGGGGTATCGGCCCTACGGAGCGTGGTCCTTCAATACGATGGGCAGGTAGACCCATTTCCCCCACTCGTCTGCCCCGATGTCGTAGCCAGTCCCCATAGGGCGTGCATCGCTATCAATGTCCGTGGTCACACCTGCGTCCACCCCTGCGTCTATCGCTGCCGAGCCAGCAGTGAGGTGATAGTCCCAGGCCGAGGGGTTGGCGAAGGCCGGGTCGTCGTAGACGTTGACCGTGCCAGTCACAATGGTGCCCTCGCCACTGGTATCGGCTCCATTGTCGTGCCACAGGGTTGCCTCCAGCTCTTCATGTTCGTGTCCGAACCTTTCTGTCGTCGCCGGCCTGTGTGGGCACACCGTTTACCCATTCGATTGCAGTTGTCATTACAGGACGATCAGATTCCAGACCTGGTCAAGTTCAGATGTCGGCTCTGCCTGTATCGGCCTTTGTTTTCGAGAGATAGCCCAAAGCGGCCCCCAATGAAGCGCCCCCAATGGCACCCCAGGTAGCTAATCCCATGGTCCCTGAGAGGACTTGCGGCGCAAGCCCACGGAAGACCTTCCATGTGCCCTCCACTGCGATACCAAAACCGAGGGCAGAAGCTAGGGCCAAGATACCAGCTCTATTCCAATCCCTCAAGGCCAGCAGCCCCAGCGCCCCTCCACCGACGAGGCCTCCGATGGCACCGATGAGAAGCCCCCTGTACGTGGGGTCCCAAAGGGTCAGGACGATGAAGAACCCAGCAAGAAACCCAGTATCAAACCCGATGGCGGAAGCTAGCGCCAGGAGGTAGGCTCTTTTCCATGCCTTCAAAGCCAGGCCAAGAACTGCCCCACCGACACCACCCAGGATAGCGAATCCCAAATGAGGAGCATCAAAGGCAAACCATATGGTGCCCCCAATAGCTCCTCCGATAGCAAACCCAAAGGCTCCCAAGAGAGCAAATACAGAGATGCTTTTCCTTCTGACTGTCTGCTTCCGTCCCTGTGGTACCATAGTCTGGTCAGTTGGCCAAGCTAATGGCCCATAACTCCGTCATTGACGGGCTCCCTGCTGAGATAGTGTGGAGCCAGTGCGCTCTGCTTGTTGCGTGGCGCGTCGTGTCTTCGCATAGCCATTTGCATTGCGAATCCGCTCACCCTCTGGCCTGGCGCAGACTGGCTGGGGACAAAACAGGGGCAGGGGGCAGCTCCCGATCAGCTTCCCCTACTCACCTCGGCGAAGGCTTCGTCCAGGATGCGGACGGCCTCGTCCACATCCGCCTTGCCGATGTTCAGCGGCGGGGCGATGCGGATCACGTTTCCGTAGAGGCCCCCCTTGCCGATGAGCAGACCCCGCCGCTTGGTGGCCTCGAAGACCTGCAGGATCTCCTGGCGGGCGGGCTCCTTGCCGTCGCGCACCAATTCGACGCCCTGCATCAGGCCCATCCCCCGCACGTCGCCGACCAGAGCGTACTTCTCTTTCAGCCCTTCGAGCTTGGCCCGCAAGTAGTCGCCCACGACCTGAGCGTTCTGGGGGAGGTTCTCTTCCTCCATCACCTCGATGGTGGCCAGGGCGGCGGCGCAGGAGACGGGGTTGCCGCCGAAGGTGGAGATGGTCAACCCCTGGAAGCTGTCGGCCACCTCGGCAGTGGCCATCGTCAATCCCATCGGCGCGCCGTTGGCGATCCCCTTGGC
>DFBV01000061.1:5130-6061 GCA_002366755.1 Anaerolineales bacterium UBA3071 | reverse complement strand
GTGGATCCCATCGGCCCCAAGATGACCCACCTACGGGACGCCAGCCCGTCGCTCCAGGCATTCCTGGAGACGGTGTCTCGGTTCACGAGCGTGGAGGATTTGGAGAGGGCGGTAGGTTGGTAGATTGGTAGATTGGTGGATTGGTAGATTGGTAGGTTGGTAGAGTGAGAGTGGTAGATTGGTAGATTGGTACGTTGGTGGAGCTGGGTCACTCAGGCGTGGCCGTGGGTGCGGGCGCAGGTGCAGGAATCGGCGGGATCTCAGCGGCCACAGGGATAGAATCCAGGGGAACGTCCAGATCCACATAGGTGGCATAGACCCACCCTCTGCGGCCCTCGGTCGCGATCACGGCCAGCCAGTCACCGGCGGCGGATTGGGCCGTGATCTCCAGTTCATCAGCCTCGTACAGCACCCCCACGATGCCGTAGACCGTTCCCGGCCCTCTTCGCAGACGAAGGCCACCGGCGGTCACCACGCCGCCGGGCTGGGAGAGGGACGTGGGAGCCAAGGTAGGAGTAGGGGTGTGTGTGGGAATGGGCGCTGTGGGCGTGGCCGTAGGAGGAGATGGCGTATCCGTGGCAGTGAGGGTACCTCGGGAAGCCCGATAGGTTGCTGCTGCGGCCAGCGCTTGGGCGACGGACGTGGGCACGTAGCCGGGATCAAGGGTCGGCTCGGGCATGGGCGCACCTCGACTACCACAGGCTGCAAGCAGCGACGCGAGGCCAATGAAGCAAGCAGCAACGACCAGACGAGCACGATCCTTCATCACAATGTCTCACTCCCGAAGATAGGCTACGCAGCCCTAAGTCAGCATCTCCTGATACACCTGGAACGTGGCCGCGGCCACCTGCGCCTGGGTGTAGTTCGCCAGCACCCGTTGCCGGCCGCTCTGCGCCAGTTCGGCCCGCAATTGGGCATCGCCTAAGAGCCG
>DFBV01000061.1:0-5008 GCA_002366755.1 Anaerolineales bacterium UBA3071 | reverse complement strand
GAACGGTAGAAATCCACCATCTGCGTGGAAGGAAACCGTCCAAGGAAAGACACCCGCCCGGCGATGCCCAGTTCCGCGGCCAGCGCTTGCAGGCGCGCCTTCTCAGAACCCTGCCCGGCAATGACCAATGCCCAGTCACCAATGCCCAATCCGGCAACCGCTTGCAGCAACAGGTCAACACCCTTTTCAGCCACCAGCCCACCAGCGTAGCCGATAGCCAATACCTGATCTCTAGTCTCTAGTACCTGATCTCCAATCTCTGAGGCCTGTTCGGAGGGTGAGAAGATGTCAGGATCAACCCCAAACTGCGGGATGACGCTCACCGCACCCGTGTATCCCTTGGCTCGCAGCACGGACGCTGCCTCGTGGTTGCCAGCGATGGCGTGGGCGGCGTGGCGGAAGTTGTGTAGCTCGAACCAGCGAAAAGGAGGCGGATAGGTGCGATGAAGGTTCTGCCAGGTGAAGAAGCAGGCAGGAACGCCCAGGCCGTGAGCGAAACGCATCGCCTGCCAGGTGGCCAGGTTGTATGGCTCTTCGTCTATGTGCAGGAGGTCAGGGTGCAGGCGACGCAGCAACCGACCCAGGCGAGGGTAGAAATGCAGGTGAAAGTGACCGTTGAGGGCCATCGGGGTGACCAGCAGCTTGTAGCCCTCGGTATGCACCCGCTCCAGGCGGGTGACGCCGCGGCTATCCCGCCAGGAGGGCGGAACGATGACGGTCAGTTCCACCCCTGGCAGGCGCGCCAGTTCTTCCAGCTTGCGCTGGTAGATGCCGACGATACACGCTTTGGAGATCAAAACCACACGCATGGGAATGGCCCCGCATCACTTTGGCTGCGAGGCCATTATACCCTGCATGGCTGTGTTTGACAACTATGACAACGAATTCAGGGTTTGTCGAACAGCCCCGCCCTCCTTCGCAGCTTGGCAGCCCAATGCTTGAACAGCACTAGACCTCAACGGAGCTACGGGCGGGCTTCAACTGTCGTCGAAGCAATAGCGGCCCCAACAGGTCCATGAGCCAGCCGAGATACAACTCAACCCAAGGAACGAGCCCAAGCAAGCGGGGCACGTAAACGATCCTGACGGGTTTTCTGAGCAAGGTCCAGATCCGGTTGGCTACTGCTTCCGGCTTCACAGCAAACTTCTCGGCGGGCATGCGCAGGCCAGCAGACAGGCTTGAAGCGACATCGTAGAACTCCGTTGACACTGGACCCGGCTTGACCACACTCACATGAACATTGCTGCCTCGCAACTCGCGGTAGAGAGACGTGGTGAAGGTATCCATGAAAGACTTGGTCGCACTGTAGACTGCGACGCCCTGGCTCGGCAAACTGCCAGCAATGGATCCAACATTGATGATGTGACCACTGTTGCGCTCTTTCACGTCCTGCAGAAACAGCAGCGTCAGATGAACGACGGCGGCCATATTGATCCGCATCATCTGCAGGGCGAGCGTCCACGGCATTTCAGCGCCAAATCCGTACCAGCCAATACCAGCGCTGTTGATGAGCACGTCTGCTGTGCCATAGACAGTGCGGACTTCCTCGACGACGCGCAAGCGATCCTGCTCGTCTGTGAGATCAGCGGCGATCACCAGCGCCTCTCCGCCAGCCTTCCGTATCCGAACCGCCAGATCCTCCAGACGATCCTTTCGCCTGGCCACCAGCACGACCTTGAGCCCCTCCTGAGCCAGTTTCTCGGCCGTTGCCGCGCCTATGCCGCCTGATGCACCGGAGATGATCGCCACTTTCCCTCGCCAGTCCGCCCTCGCCTTTCTGGCCTCCTTCAGGTAAGAGGATTTCTCCAGAAGCCAACGCCGCACCAGCGGGCGGAACAGCCGTATCAGATGCCGCCGGTAGCCCATCAGGGCGAGCATCTCCTGAACATAGTCGCCCAGATCACGTCGCTGATAGTTGAGAAGCCTTTGGCTCTCGGCGGTGTCCAGCCAATCCACACAGAAAGGTATCGAACCGTAAGCCTCCTCCGGCAGCGTGCCTACACCCAGCGCCTCCAGTACCTGCCCGGCAATCTCACGATAGCTGTGCTGGCAGCGGGGGCCACCTCCGATCAACAGGATCTTTCCCCATATCTCCTCGCTGCTGACACCATTGGCAATTGCCAACCCCACGTCCCGCGTGTGCACGAACTCCATGCGGTTGTCCAGGGGCACGTCGAACATCCCTGAGTCCAACTTCATCGCCAAAGGCAGCGTGGCCGCCAACCTGAAGATGGCCCACTCCAGGCCAGAATCCCTGACCATCCGCTCGCAGGCGATCTTGTGACAGGTGTAGTGCTCAACGGGTTGGACGGGATCCGCAACCGTCCGGGGCGGCGGCTGATCCTGCGTCCTTCCGTAGACGTGACAGGATGAGGTGAAGATGATCCTGGGTGGCCGGGGAAGATCTTTCATCGCCTGGAGGAGATTTCGCGTCCCTCCTACATTGATCTCCCTGGCCCAGTCGGGGCGATCCTCAGACTCAACGCCAGTGGCCGACAGCTTGGGGATGATAAACGCCAGGTGCACCACGACCTCCTGGTCGCGCACCGCAGCGGCAACGTCTTCCGGGCGACGCAAATCCCCCCACACTACCTCGATCTGACCTCTGTATCTCCGAGCCGCCCTTTCGTTGGCCCGCGTCTTGAGGTCAAAACAACGCACGGTGTGGCCTTGCTTGACCAGTTCCTCCACCGCGCTTCTTCCGATATTTCCGAAAGCACCTGTTAGCAACACTTTCATTTCGTTTTTTACTGCTCCCTTTCCAGATTCTCCAATAGCATGCTTATGCTCTCCTGTGCTACCTTTCCCCAGTCGGCTCCGTGGGGATCGAGCAGTCCCTGCAGCACCAGGCCCACGGCCACAGAGACGAAAAGATGAGCCACCATCTCAGGGTCAACGGGGCGCAGCGACCCCTCAGCGATGCCTGCCTCGATCATGCGAGCGAAGAAGGCCCGATAGCGCCGGTAGGGGGCGATGGTCGCCTGCCAGATCGCCGGGTCGCGTGCGGCTCTGTTCCAGAATTCCAGGAACATGGTGAGCTGTCCGCTGGCAGCCTCAAAGACCTGCCCTGCCGTTCCGACCATGCGCACAAGCGCTTCCGGGACAGTCACCGCCTCGTCGCGGGCCGCTTCCAGTTGCACATCTAGCACCGCCAGCCAGCGTTCCAGCAGTTCCATGAAAAGGGCCTGCTTGCTGGGAAAGTGGTAGTAGAAACCGCCCTTGGTCACGCCGGCGCGGCGGCAGATCTCCGCCACGCCGCTGGCGTCATAGCCATGGCGGGCGAAGCACTCCTGCGCGGCCTCCAGGATGCGCTCCCGTGTTTCCTCTCCTCGTCGCTGTGCGCTCATTATTGCCTCCGTGAAACACAGATACCGACCGGTCGGTCTGATATTACCACGAATTCGACGCCCTGTCAAAAGCGACCGGCCGCTTTCGCGAAGTCACCCAGATGCAACCAGGTGCAACGCACTTGGGAAGTGGGTTGCACCTGAAGTGTCGCCTCCCGAGGTTTGTTTCACCGACGGAGTTGTGGTATACTGTAGTTGGAGTATATCGCTTGCGTCACTGTGGTCAAGCTTCCAGTAGATCATTCCGCGTTGTATCCCGAACGGGATGTTATGCGGGAAAGAGTTGTATGTTTGCTCACATCAGCCTGATGTGCGGAGAATCTCTGTAGAAGTATCTGTTGGGCAGCCCTCGCCGCTAAACAGTCACCCAAAACCTCGGATACTGAGCAGACGGCAATGAATCTGAAATTTGAATGGGACGAGCGCAAAGCGGCATCAAACCTCAAGAAGCACCGCGTAAGCTTCAGTGAAGCCAGTACCATCTTTGACGATCTCTGGTTTATTACATTCCTTGACGAGGAACATTCGACTGACGAAGACCGGTATATCACCATCGGCCTATCCAACCGTAACCGATTGCTCCTGGTAGCCCATACAGATTGGGTTGGGCAGATACGCATCATCAGCGCACGAAAGGCCACGAATAATGAGCGAGAGTTCTATGAAGACGGACTATAACGATTACGATTTGCACGAGGAATATGACCTGTCTCAATTGCCAATCATGCCAAAAGGTCGCTATGCTCCGGAGCGCAGGGTGGGCAAGAATCTTGTTGTATTGGATCCTGATGTTGCCCAAGCATTTCCGAGTGATGGAGCAGTCAATGCGGCCTTGCGGTTAGTGTTGCAGATGGCCGAGATTCCGCAAAGGCAGGAGACATTGGTGGAGGCATAACCGCTGCCTGGTGGAGCGATACCAGGTGCAACGCACTTTCCAAGTGCGTTGCACCTGGACGAGGTTTGTTTCACCGACGAAGTTGTGGTATACTGTAGCTGGAGCGTATCGCTTACGTCACTGTGGTCAAGCTTCCAGCAGATCATTCCGCTGAGTTGCCCGACCGTCTGTCTGCATCCGGTTATGTTCAAGTTCGATTCGAATCGGTGATACATGATGACAATGCAAACAGTAGAGGAATTGCTCTCTACAATGACACGTGCAGAGAAAGCGCAATTGCTTCAGTGGATTGTTCGTGATCTTGGCAATGCCTTTCCTGGGATCGAGAGTACACCCGGAGTATGTGGTGGTGAACCACGCATTGTACGCACCCGTATTCCAGTATGGGTATTAGTGCAATTCAGGAAACTCGGAGCCAGCGAAGCAGACTTGCTCCTAAGTTATCCAACTTTGCGTGCAGAGGACTTGACCAACGCTTGGGCCTATTACCGCTCACATCGGAGCGAAATCGAGCAACAAATCATTGAGAATGAGACGGCATAAACATGGCTCGCCTATACTCAAATGAGAACTTCCCTTTACCCGTTGTTGAGGAACTCAGACGATTGGGGCACGATGTACTGACAATTCAGGAGACAGGCAAGGCGGAACAAGGATTTGCAGATGAAGCAATACTGTCGTCTGCCGGTGCAGACAACAGAGCCGTACTGACTATCAATCGCAAACACTTCATTCGCTTACACAAAGCATCCCCGGAGCACAAAGG
>DFBV01000248.1 GCA_002366755.1 Anaerolineales bacterium UBA3071 | reverse complement strand
ATATTAAGCAGCCAGAGTATATCACAGCCTCGGCTCCTTGTCAATGTTGGCAAGAAGGGCCATTCAGTTCTCGGCTGCCGCTGGCAATTTACCGCCAAGAGCGTGGAGAACGCAGAGAAAACCAAGCAAATCTCAGCGTTCTCCGCGTGCTCTGCTGTGAGATCCAGCTATCCGATGGAAAACTGAATGACCCTGCTCAGCTACAAGGTGCAACGCACTTGATCCTCTCGATGTTCGACCGTTTGCTTGACCGAATCGCGCTTCGGAATAGGCTGGTTCCACAACCGAAGTGCGTTGCACCTGAGCTAGCCTGAGTGGTGGAGCATGTTCCAGGCCAGGCTTCCATGAAGGCCGTGTCGCCTTTTTGACAAGCCACGTTTTCTGTGCTATACTCGCATTGTTATAGAAGCTGAAAATTCGCGGTCGTGGCTAGGGCCAGTGAGGTCCTAGGTTGGATAGCATAGCGATTGAAGAGCGCAACATGACTGTGCGATGGGGGATCATCGGCGCGGGGGACATCGCCCGCAAGCAGACAGCCCGGGCCATCTGTGAGGCCCGAAACGCTGAACTGACTGCTGTCATGCGCCGCACCATCGGGGGAGCGCGGGCGTTTGCCAGGCAATTCGGCGCGGCCAAGGCGTATGACAGTGTGGAAACGCTGCTGGCCGATCCGGAGATCGACGCCGTCTACATCGCCACGCCCGTGTATGCTCATGCCGAGCAGACCATCTCTGCGGCTCAGACAGGCAAGCATGTGTTGGTGGAGAAGCCCATGGCCATGTCCACCGCCGAGTGCCGGGCCATGATCGAGGCTTGCCAACAGCAGGGCGTGCAACTCATGGTCTGCTACCATCAGCGGTTCAACGCCCGCCATCAGAAGGCACGGGAGTTGGTTGAACAAGGCACTATCGGCCAAGTGACCATGGCCCAGGCTCGTCAGTGCTTCCTCTACCCTTCGCCTTGCCCTGGAGGACGAAGAGTACGGGGATATCGTTGACCGCTACCTGCGTCACAAGCTGCAGCAACGCAGGGAGACCGCCGCATGGAACTGACTCTACGCGAAAGGAGCAGCCTATGAGCGACAGAGTGGCAATTGATGTAACCATCATAGGTGGAGGGATGATCACGAACGACCTGATCCTGCCTTCCATTTACCATCTTGAGAGAATGGGCGTTGTGAAGAATATCAGCGTCTGCGCTCTCACCAATGCTCCTCTCCGGCATCTGAAGGAGAGCCAAGAGCTGCAGCAGGCTTTTCCTGACCAAGGCTTCCATGCCTATCCATCCCTCTCAGAGGCCCCCGACAAGATGCTCCCCGACCTGTACAAGGAGGTGCTGGCGGCAATGCCTTCCCGCCAGGCCGTGGTCGTGGCCGTGCCTGATCAGCTTCACTATCCCGTGGTCATGGAAGCGCTGAAGAACGATCAGCATGTCCTCTGCGTCAAGCCGCTGGTCCTCAAATACGCTCAGGCCGTCGAGATAGAGGGGCTGGCGTTCGAGAGGGGCCTATTCGTCGGGGTGGAGTACCACAAGCGATTTGACCGTCGATCGCTCATGGCCAGGCGTCGCTATGCCCTCGGCCATTTTGGCGAATTCGTCATGGGCGAAGCCAAGATGATTGAGCCCTATTACTATCGGCATTCCAATTTTCAGAATTGGTTCACCACGGACAAGAGCGACCCCTTCACGTATGTCGGATGTCACTACGTGGATCTTGTCTATTTCATCACCGGCCTACAGCCAGTGGAGGTCTCCGTATCGGGCATCAAGGGCAAGTTCCCCAACGGCAACGAGGGGTACATGTGGGCGAACGGCCGAGTTCGATACGAGAACGGGGCGCTCCTCTCTGTGATCAACGGGCTGGGATACCCCGATGCGGGTGCTGGCAGCAATGACCAGTGCCTGATCATGTACTGTGAGGGAGAAGATGGTACAGGGCTGATTGAACACGATGACCAGTACAGGGGTGTGGCACACTGCTACCTGGATGAGATCGGCTGCGGAGGCTCACGATACAACTACGTCAGCCCGGACTTCTACCGTCTGGTCCCATGGAGCGGCGGGCCCCGCTTGGGGCGGGGCGGGCCTGGTGCCATGCCTGTTGGCTATGGGTACGATTCCATCGCCGCGACCATCAACATGATCGCTCACATCGAGAATGAAGTGACGTCTCTAGATGTCGCTGCCTCTCTCCTGAAACGCCAGGGAATCATCAGGGAGACGGACCAGCAGGGCATCATCGCTACGCCAGCGAACAGCTCCATCAACGAACTGGTCACGGAGGCCGCTCGCCTGTCGATCCTCAACGACGGCGCCTGGGCCAAGATCGTCGGCGGCGAGAAGCCGCGCGTCGAGATGAGATAGTAGGGGCGACCGGCCGGTCGCCCCTACCAAGAGGCAAGTCATGGCCACTTATGATCTTGCACCGGTTGATGTACCCAAGGTGGAGACAAAGTTCCGGACCATCAAAACCAAGCTGCCTGTCCCTGAGTCCCTGCCCATCTTCGAGAAACTGAAGCGGTCCGAGCCGAGGTCCATGTGGGGCCAACCTCCCGTTGTCTGGCACAAGGCGGAGGGGTTCATCGTCAGCGACAGATGGGGCAATCGCTGGATTGACTGGTCATCTGGCGTGCTGATCAGCAACGTCGGACATGGCCGAAGAGAAATCGAGGACGCTTTGCGTGCCATCTTGGACCGAGGGCTTCTGGCCACGTATGTGTTCGTACACGAGAAGAGGGCCGAGCTGACGGAGATGCTGACCGGACTCTCCCCCGATCTGGAGAACTACCGGACCTTTCTGCTAACCACGGGCAGCGAAGCATGCGAGAACTGCATCAAGCTTGCCAAGACCTACGGGCTGGAGAAACATGGCCCGCACAAGAAGTACCTGGTCTCTTTCAATAATGCATTCCATGGTCGTACCATGGGTTCGCAACTGGCAGGAGGGATGGAAAAATCCAAGACCTGGATCGTTGACCGTGACCCATCTTTCGTCCAAGTCCCCTTTCCCGATGGCTACAAGAACGAGGATCAGTCCTTCGACCTCTTCCTGAGGACGCTGGACGAGAAAGGCGTGGCTCCCCAGGATGTCGCCGGCGTCATGTCGGAATCCTATCAAGGGATCGGCCCTGATTTCTTCCCCGTTGAATACGCGCAGAGGCTGGAGGCGTTCTGCAGAGAGCACGATGCTGTCTTGATCATGGATGAGGTGCAGTCAGCGTTTGGCCGCACGGGGAAGATGTTCTGCTTCGAGCATTATGGCATCAGGCCAGACCTCATCGCTTGCGGAAAAGGGATCACCTCTTCTCTGCCGCTGTCCGCGGTGATCGGACGACGGGACATCATGAACCTCTACGCGCCTGGTTCCATGACGTCGACTCATTCGGCTTCGCCCCTGCCGGTGGTTTCGGCCGTTGCGAACCTCAAGGTCCTTCTAGGCGAAGGGATCGTCGAGCATGCTGCTGCGATGGGGGAGATCCTCGTACCTGAGCTGGCGAGAATCCAACGGAAGCATCCTGAGGCCCTTGGATGTGTCCAAGGTAAGGGTCTCGTTGCCGGCATACAGGTTGTCAAGCGGGGCACGAAAGAGCCGGACGCCGAGACAGCCGTCAAGATCAACGTGGCCTGCTTCCAGAAAGGGCTGCTGATGTTCGCACCCGTCGGAATCGGCGGCGAGTGCGTCAAGATCGCACCGCCTTTGGTGATCTCTGAGGAAGCTCTCAGGGAATCCATTGCTGTGCTCGAGCAGGCGGTATATGAAGTACTTGACTGAAATGTGAATAGCGGGCGCGCGCTGACGCTGTCAGCCTCGTCTGCACGGCCCCGAGCTTGAGTAGGGGCGACCGGCCGGTCGCCCCTACTGGCTGATGTTCTGTTCGCCCGTTGGCCGACGGCGGAGCTCCCGTTAGGGCGACATCGCTGGACGTAATAAACAGATCACAGACAGATCACAGGAGGGGAGTGCATGTCAGAGATTCTAGGCAAGATCGCCACAAATCTGTACAATGGTGACGACGGATCCGTCGCTGGGCTGGTCCAACAAGCGTTGGATCAGGGATTGTCGCCGTCCGAGGTCCTCGAGGGCGGGCTCATCGCCGGCATGGACGAGGTGGGCAAGGATTTCAAGGCCGGTGATCTCTTCGTGCCCGAGGTGCTCATCGCCGCCCGGGCTATGCACGCTGGCATGAGTGTTCTGCGGCCGCTGCTGGCTGAGGGCGATGTGCCCTCGGCGGGCAAGTACGTCATCGGCACGGTGAAAGGCGACCTGCACGACATCGGCAAGAACCTGGTCAAGATGATGCTGGAAGGGGCGGGCTTCGAGACCGTTGACCTGGGCACGGACGTCAAGCCGGAGACATACGTGGCCGCCGTGCAGGAGCATCAGCCCCAGCTCCTGGGTTTGTCCGCTTTGCTGACGACGACCATGCCTGGTATGAAGGCGACCATCGAGGCCTTGCAGGAGGCGGGGCTGCGGGACACGGTCAAGATCATGGTGGGTGGAGCGCCGGTCACAGCGGCCTTTGCTGAGAAGATCGGGGCCGACGCGTACGCGCCGGACGCGGCCAGCGCTGTGGACACGGCCCGCGAGCTCGTGGCCTAGTTTCTGTACCGGACACTTTTTCTCGGACACAGATTTTCACGGATTGACACGGATGAAATTGGATTGTTATGGCGATCAGCCATAAAGATCAGCGTTCATCCGTGGGAATCCGCGTCCTATCTGCTGGCGATCTCTGGTTTCTCGCCCGCTGGCGTCGCGCCTGGCGTTGGGCCGCGGAGACAGTAGGGGCGAACGGCCGTTCGCCCCTCCAATACCGAACATCAACTACATCAATCAAAAGAGATCAGTCGATGAAGCCGATGAAACCGATGAAACCGACAAAACTCACCAGAAAACCATCGGCCATATCGGCTCAATCGGCTGACAAAGGAGAAAGACACGTGGAAGCAATGGCAGAGAAGGGGCGACCCGCCGGTCGCCCCTACTGGACGGCACTCGGCATCGAGTGCATCATCGAGGGGTTGGATCTGATCAATGAACTCGGTGGTCGTGGTCGCGAGGTTGTCAGCTCCGAGCGGGAGGGTGCCTACCGCTACTGGGATCCCGAGACCCTCAAAGTGGACAAGGCGACAGAGGACTTGTTTATCCGCAAGCTCCAGGATCGGGGCGTGAGGGGGAAGGTCCTCTCCGAGGAGGCCGGGGAAGTCGAATTGACTGGCTGGGACGGAGGGCCCGACGAGGCAATCTACTTCGTGACGGACCCCTTCGACGGTAGCCTGCTGTACAAGCGGCGCATTCCGGCCTTCTGGTACACATCGCTGGCCATCTACGGGATGGACTGCCTGCCCCGTTGTGCCCTGGTGGGTGACTGCATCCAATGGAGCATTGACTTCGCCAACGAGGAGGGATCCTTCAGCGGCAAGGTGCGCGACGGTCAGTTGGTGGATGTCACGGAGAACAAGCCCAATGACACGACTGAACTGAGCGAGGCTTTCGTCGAAAGCTACTTGATGAAGCCCCACTATCTCTATCCCACTGCCGTTGAGTTTGAAGCGCTGTTCCGTAAGGTCAAGTTCATCTTGCCCAACGGAGGGCCAGGTGCCTTTGCCGACGTCGCTCGGGGCAAGATCGATGTGTACGTGGCCTTCAGACAGCCCTTTGTGGATGTCATCCCTGGCCTGGCCATCGCAGAGAAGGCTGGGGCGGTGGTCACGACCTTCGATGGGGATCCTGTGATCTTCGAACCGAACATAGAACAGCGGTACGACTTGGTGTGCTCGGCCACCCCTGCCCTGCACGAAAAGGTGCTCGCCGAAATCCAACAGATACGGAAAGGGGCCTCCTGATGTTGCGGCCTGAAGATTTCTTCGATCTCTCTAAGAGTAAACACAGCGACATCTTTGATGGCGTCGAGTTCGTCTGGGATGGACTGAAGCGCATACCGGACTACGTGAAAGCCAACCTTGAGCCGGGAATCCATGGCACGGTCAGCAACCTGGCCTACGTGGCCGACGACGTGTACATCGGTCCAGGAACGGTGGTGGAACCTGGGGTCATGATCAAAGGCCCCACCATCATCGGTGCTGACTGTGAGATACGTGCCGGAGCCTACATCAGAGGTAATGTCATCGTAGGCAATCGGGCTGTGGTGGGAAACAGCACGGAGCTCAAGGTGTGTTTGCTGTTTGACGAGGCGAACATCCCGCACTTCGCCTACGTTGGCGACAGCATCTTCGGCTGGAAATCGCATCTGGGAGCGGGGGTGAAGATCTCCAATCTCAAGATCACTCGCACACCGGTGGTGGTGACCATCGAGGGCGTGCGCTATGAGACGGGGTTGAAGAAGTTCGGAGCTATCGTTGGTGATGAGGCTGAAGTCGGCTGCAATTCGGTACTGAACCCCGGCACGATGATCGGGCCGCGAACTCTGACCTACACCAACGTCTCGCTGTTCGGCTACTACCCTCCCGATTCCCTTGTTAAACTTCGACAGACACATGAGGTCGTAGAGCGAAGATACGACGAGTAACTTTGCGAGTGGAGGAGGGATGCCCCATGGTGAGGGTGAAAAGGAAGGCCAGCGAGTGGCTGGCGCTGCTCAGCGATCCTGACGCTGCTGTCCGGCACCGGTTCGTCCGCATCTATGGGGAGGCCGCCGAGTCCCTGAAGGAGCGGATTGCCTGGTATGGCGATGCAGTGCGCCGCTTCTGTGAGGTGTATGGACAAGATCAGGAGGGTTTCGTCGTCCGGGCACCCGGCCGGATCAATCTCACAGGGATGCATATCGACCACCGCGGGGGCACGTTAACCCCATCGCCTGCAGAGAGGTGGTCATGGTCGTCGAAGGACGAGGGGACGACCAGGTGGTACTCCAGAACACCGATGAGCGGTTTGAGCCCTGCAGCTTCACCATCGGCGAGGAGCTGCCAGAGGAGCCAATAGATGACTGGGAGCGCTGGACCTTGTTGGAGGAAGACGACTGGTCACTGCGCTATGACGAGGGAGCGTGGAGGCCAGGAGCGCGGCTGCTGGCCTCGTTTGCCGTGGTAGGGGATTACGCCTATCTATTCGGTGGGGTCACCGTCTTGGAGCGGGGCTTCGTGTTGAGGGCGCTCAATGACTTCTGGCGCTATCATGTGCCCACAGGCGGCTGGGAGATGATCCACCCTGACACCGGATGGTGTAACTTCGTCAACCGCCCCAGCCATCCGCCGATCCGCGGCGTCCACACGGCGGTGGCTGTCGGCACAGACATCTACATCTTTGGGGGCTGGCCGGGCACGGTGCCCGTGTTCACCGTCAATGACTTGTGGCGCTACGACACGGTGCCCGGGAGCTGGGAGCAGCACTCCCCCTGGCGAAGCCGGGAGCAGGGCGCAGGCTACGACGCAGGAGCCGACTATCCTGGCAGTCGCTAGTGCGCCAACCTCTTCGCTCACGGAGGATCTCTCTATCTCTTCTCGAGCCGCGACACCGGCGAGAAGAACCCCGAGTTCTTCAACGACCTCTGGCGTTATGATCCCGCCGCTGACTGCTGGACGTTGCTGCACCCCGATGACCGAAGTACCGATTTCAGTGATGGGGCGACCTACCCGGCCGCCCGCTACGGCAGTGGCCATACTGTGCTCGGGGATTGCCTCTACCTGTTCGGGGGACACAGCGGGATCGAGACAGGCGTGGAGCGCAATGACTTCTGGCGCTACCACGTGCTCACGGGCCGTTGGGAACGGCTTCACCCCGACGATGGCTGCGCCGACTATGGCCAGGACCAGCGCTATCCCCCTGTGCGCCGCGTCTCAGTGCTGGAAACGCTGGAAGACTCGCTGATTCTCTTTGGAGGCATCAACTGCTTCATGGGTACCCGAGAAATGGGCTACTCCCTTCCGCTCAACGATCTGTGGTACTGGGATTCTGGGAGCGGACTCCGGGAGGCTGGCTGAGCCGGAGGCGGACTCGGATCCAGCGCTACACTTCCCTGTTCGCCATCTCCTGGCGCACCATTGCCTCGTGTACTCTTTGATGTGCCCCGTCCAACCCAGATCGCGGCGAGGAGGAAAAGCGCCGCAGTCACTGCAAGGGTGGCCCGAGTGCTCCATACCGAAGCTACTGCGGAGCCCAACATGGGGGCGGCAGCCAAGCCGATGAATCCGGCACTGAAAACGTAGCCGTAGTTGGCGCCCTCCCGGCCGTGCTCGGACTGGCGGGCCACCAAGGCATTCAAGGCCAGAACTGCTCCCCCCACGAAAAAACCTAGCCCAAACTGCAGCAAGGCCAGTTGCGTCGTATTCATGGCAAGTGCGTGAGGCAGATAGAAGACGGCGCTGCCGGTCAAGCAGTAGAGCAGTACACGCCGATGGCCTATCCGGTCCCCCATGCGCCCAATGGTCACCGCCGCCAGCGCTCCGGCCAGTGCTGCAGCGCTCTTGATTGATCCGGTCACTGTCGCCAACCGGCCAGGGACCTTGCTCAGTTCCTGCACAAACAGGGGCAGGACAGCCTGAGGGAAGGCCTGAGCCAGCCGCACCACCAACAACATCGCCGCCAGGCCCAGCAGGGACCGCTCGGATCGAAAAACCTGCCATGGGCTGGCATCCTTGCGGTTGTCAGTGCCTACCCCTCCGGTCACAGGTTCGAAACGCTCGTGGACGCCGAACAGGGTGAGCAGCATCGTTATCAGGAGCAGACTGGCACCGACAAATGCAGCCACTCGATAGCCATGGTGATCAACCAGCAGCCCGCTCAGTGGGGGAGCGATGGTTCCGCCCAGGTAGACACAGGTTTGCATCAGTCCCAGAGCAAACCCCACTCTCTTGCGGGGGACCATCGAGGAGACGAGGACAGTAATCGCGGCAATGACGCCGGTAATGAGCCCCTGCAGCACCCGGATGGCCAGCAGGTGCCATGGAGCACTGGCTAACCCCATCAGAGCAAGGACGACCATCCCGCCACAACTGGCCCGCAACACCATCAGCTTGCGGCCACGGCGATCAGCCAATCGGCCCCAGATAGGAGCCATCACCGCGAACCCGATCATAGGGCCGCTACTGAGCATCCCGGCCCATACCTTTACCTCTGACGGGTTGGTGACCCCCAGGTGTTGGACGTAGAAGGGCAGGAAGGGAAGGATGGTGTTGAAGCCAGCCACGCTGAACAGTTGGGCCAGCCAGAGCACGGCCAGATTTCGTCGCCAGGGCTCGTGGAACCCTCTGCACAGGACACGGCGCAGCCTATAGCGGAGATGGCACATGATCGTCCCACAGTTGGATCGGTCTCAGGGAGCGCACAAACGAGAGATTGGCGAGCTCTGGCTCCCGGAGGAGACGTCGCGTCTCTCGGGTCAATCGCCTTCTTCGAGTGGAGATGTACCGCGCCTCTGAGCACGTCATGGAGCTGATTGTCGCACACCTCTTGGCTTTTGTCAAGTTCCATCAGAAGTCACTTGACCCGGACCCCTGGCCTGCGGCGTGGTCATCGTACCATAATCTTACCACGTTGTTCCCATATTCTCAAATACGGCAAAAGCCCTGCCGTCCTGGCAGGGCTTGCACATTGGATCTGACTTCAACAGCTCAGAGTAACGAATCACTCTTGTCCAGGGAGGAACCGATGCGCCGGAAAGAGATCAGCGGTAGCCCCATATTGTGGATCTTGAGGAGCAGACCTTGTAGCGCTGACTGGTCGGTCACTGGCCCGGTCAGCACGCTGCTGCCATCCTCCTGCAGCGCGATAGACAACCCACCAAGCCACTCGGACCACTCGTCATCCAGATGCCCTTCCACCCGGATTTCGTAGACTTCAGTCTCGTTCGTCATCGCCTCTCCGGTTGCCTCTGGGCGCAACTGCTACCCCATCAGAACAGCCCCTGCAACGTACGGCGCCAGGGCCAGCAGCGCCATCAACGGGTTACCACGGCGGACGTCATTGCGGCTGTCCCAGTTGAAGAGATAGATCGCCAGACCAAAGGCCAGGATGCCGCCGACCAGTAAGATACCAACGGAAACCATCGGGTTGATCACGGTCGCCTGATTGTAGGCCAATCCCAGGTATGCTTGCATCGCTTGCGTGGCGGGCAGCAGCCCCGAAGCAAACCGCACCGATTCAGGCAAGATGTCCAGGGGCATCATCAGGCCACCCAGCAGCATCGAGGGCAAAAAGATGAGCTGCGACCAGAGCACCGTCGCTCGCGAGTTGGCCGAGATGACGCCGATCAGCGCGCCGAGAGCGCCAAAAGCAAACACCGTGACCAGCGTGATCAGTGCGAAGTTACCCCAGTTCTGGGGAACCACACCGCCAAAGAACGGCGTGCAGGTGAGCGAGATGATGGCGGCGACGATAAGCACGTGGAAAATCGTCGAGAACACCAGAATGGACAGGATCGAGAGTGCGGGCACGCCGTTGATCTTGTAGCTGCGGTAGATGCCTGCCTCGCGGGACTCGACCAGCGGGCTGGGCAGGCCCAACAGAGTGCTGACCATAGCCACGAAAACCACCATCGCCGGGATCATCGTGTCGGTAAAAGTGGGGTTGATCTGCGTCATCACCAGACCCATCATGGCGTAGAAAGCCAACGGGAAAAGGTAGTTCATGAACGACAGGTTCGAGTTCCGCAAGCCGGTCTTGAATTCAAAGACAAAGTGGTTGACAAAGGCCGTCACTGTATACCTCCCGAGTTCGTGATTTCCAGGAATCGTTGTTCGAGCGAGGGGCGTTCTACACGCAGGTCAATCAATTTGTCGTTGTGCGCACCGATGTATTGCAAGATGGCCGACACGGTGGGGCCGGGGTCGGTGCTGAAGTAGATGACGTAGTCCTCTTTGACCATGCGCTGGCTGACTGCAGGAAACCTCGTGCCGTCGTCGGCGAGTACCGACTGCTGGGTGCGGACGGAGACTGTGGTGAAACCCGCGCCGGTGGCAGTCAGCTCGCGCGGGCTGCCGGTGGCTACGATTTTGCCCCGCAGCAGGATGGCAACGCGGTCGGTCATCTTTTCCGCCTCGGCCATGTCGTGCGTGGCCAGGATGATGGTCGCGCCTTGATCGCGCAATTCCTGCATCAGCGTGTGAAGCTCGGTGCGAGACCCCACGTCCAATCCCGCGGTCGGCTCGTCCAGAAGGAGCACCTGGGGCTTGTGCGCCAGCGCCAGCGCCAATGCCAGCCGGCGCTGTAGGCCCGACGAGAGTTCCTCGTATTGACTGTCCAGCTTTTCCCCCAACCCCAGCCGGTCCAGCAGATCGTAGCGTGGCGCGACCTTGTGATAGGCGCTGAAAAAGCGCATCGCTTCCTTGACTTGCATCGTGGCCGGTAGCCCGGCGACCTGCAGTTGCACGCCGATCAGGTCGCGCAACCTGCGCGGCTGGCGGGCGGGATCAATGCCCAGGATGTCCATCGTGCCGCCGTC
>DFBV01000119.1:3767-4932 GCA_002366755.1 Anaerolineales bacterium UBA3071 | reverse complement strand
GAACTCCTCGAACCCCTTGCCGAAGGCACGGATGTCCGTGTAGAAGATGGTCACGTGGGCGTCGGGCAGCCTCTCGCACACCAGGTGCGCCTGCTTAGCCGTGTACATGCAGCAGACTCGGGAGCAATAGGCGTGGCCGTGCTGTGCGTCGCGGGAGCCGACGCATTGGATGAAGACCACCTCTTGCGGCTCCTTGCCGTTGCGCTTGATCTTGCCTGCCGTGGGGCCGGAAGCCGACACGAGCCGCTCAAACTCCAGCGCGGTCATCACCTCGGGATATTGACCGTAGCCGAATTCAGGCATCTCTGTGGGATCGAAGGGATCGAAGCCGGTGGCAACGATGATGGCATCCACCTCCACGTCGAGGAACTCATCTTCCTGATCGTAGTTGATGGCCTTCGCCTCGCAGGAATACTCACAGGCCCCGCAGCGCCCCAGTGTGAAGTGCAGGCAATGTTCACGGTCAATGACCGGTATCTTGGGCACGGCCTGGGGAAAGGGGATGTAGATGTTGCCTCGCCCGGCGAGACCTACGTCGAACTCCAACAGCAGCGGCCGCAACTCCTTGTCGGTGATCTCTTCCAGCTTGATCGCCCCTGTGGGGCAGATGAAGGCGCAGGCCCCGCAGGCAATGCAATCATCGGAGAATTTGAGGAAGGGCGTCCCGACCTCTCGGTCTACGCCGCGTCCCACGAAACTGATGGCGCTCTGGCCGATCAGTTCCTCGCACACCCGCACGCAAAGTCCGCACAGGTAGCAAAGCTCGTCCTGCGGCTCGAAGCGTACCTCAGTGACCCCCAGGCTGGCAGCGAGTTCCTGCACCTTGGGCACGTTGGGACAGCGGGCCAAGAGCAACTCAGCCAGCAGCTTGCGCCCCTTCAGCACCTTCTCCGAGGCCGTTTGCACCTCGATCTCCCAGCGGATGGGGTAGTTGCAGGCCGTGACCAGCCGAGAGTGGCCATTGTAGGTGATCTCCACCGTGCATAGACGGCACGCGCCATAGGGTTCCAGCGCAGGGTGGTGGCACAGCGTGGGAATGGGTATCCCCAACCGCTGAGCGGCCTCCAGGATAGTCGTTCCCTCTTCGACTTCGATGGATTGTCCGTCAATCGTAACTTCGATCATCCCCTGCCTCCGGGGGAATGGGACACAGATTTTCACGGAT
>DFBV01000119.1:1708-3702 GCA_002366755.1 Anaerolineales bacterium UBA3071 | reverse complement strand
TTCACGGATCGTCACTGATTGTTTCTGTCTCTGTGAAGAACTGTGTCCGATCTTATGGTTAGCACTTCCAGGTCGGAAGGTTGGTCATAATGGGACACGGATTTTCACGGATCGTCACTGATTGTTTTTGTCTCTGTGAAGAACTGTGTCCGGTCTTATGGTTAGCACTTCCAGGTCGGAAGGTCGGTCATAAATGGGACACAGATTTTCACGGATCGTCACTGATTGTTTTTGTCTCTGTGAAGAGCTGTGTCCGATCTTGACGTTAGGGTTTCCAGGCAGGAAGCCCTTTTTTCTCGTTATCGTAGATCCTGCGCTTGAACTCAGGCTTGGGGCCGAAGTTCAGCAGCAAGCCGACTTCGTAGGGCGTCGCCTTGAGATAGTTCAGCAACTGGGCCTCGTGCTGCTCAACCAGCTTCTGTACTGCTTTGATCTCGACAATGACTGTGTCAGCAACCAACAAATCAGCATAGTACTCGCCTATGACTTGCCCTGCGTAGTAGATGGTGATCGGTGCTTGCTGAACTGCGTCCAGGTCCATCTTTCGCAGTTCAATCACCAGCGCGTTTTCATACGCTTTTTCCAGGAATCCATGGCCCAGCGCATTGTAGATGGTATAGAACGCCCTGATGATCTGCCTCGTGATGTCCTCATGTCTCAGCGTCATGTCTCACTCCGGCGTCTCAGGATGAACACCAGAGACCCGTAGAACAGGTCAGTGGAAATCCGTGCGAATCCGTGTCCTATCTTACTGCACCAGGACGGCATCGAATTTGCACGTATCCAGACAGACACCGCATTTGATGCAGAGACTCTGGTCTATGGTATGGGCTGCTTTCTTCTCTCCCCTAATCGCTTCCTGTGGACACTGGCGAGCACAGGCGGTGCAGCCAGTGCACTTCTCGGGGTCAATGCTGTAGGTGATCAGCGCTTTGCACACGCCCGCCGGACACCTGTGATCGCGGATGTGGGCCTCGTATTCGTCGCTGAAGTAGCGAATGGTGGAAAGCACAGGATTGGCCGCGGTTCTGCCCAAGGCACAGAGCGAGAACCCCTTCAGCAGTTCGCCCAACTCTTCCAACAGGGTTATGTCATCAGGCCGGCCCTCGCCATTGCAGATACGGTCGAGGACCTCCAGGCTGCGTGCGATTCCCTCGCGGCAGGGAGTGCACTTGCCGCACGATTCCTCGCGCAGGAAGCTGAGAAAGTAGCGGGCCATGTCCACCATGCAGGTGCGTTCGTCCATGACGATCATGCCGCCGGAGCCCATCATCGAACCGACCTTGGTCAGTTCATCGAAATCCACCGGCAAGTCCAGCAAGCTCTCGGGGATGCAACCGCCCGATGGCCCGCCGGTCTGCACGGCCTTGAACTTCTTGCCGTCCGGAATGCCACCCCCGATGTCGAAGATGATCTCCCGCAGGGTGATGCCCATGGGCACTTCCACCAGCCCCGTGTTGTTGACCTTGCCCACCAGGGAGAATATCTTGGTACCCTTGCTGCCCTCGGTGCCGATGCTCGTATACCACTCCAAACCCTTGTTGATGATGTGAGGCACATTGGCCCAGGTTTCTACGTTATTGAGAGTGCTCGGCTTGTCCCACAAACCCCGATCCACCGAGCGCACGTACTTGGCCCTGGGCTCCCCCACGCCCCCTTCTAACGAGCGCATGAGAGCACTGGACTCCCCACACACGAAAGCACCACCACCACGGGCGATACGAATGTCGAAACTGAAGCCCGAACCCAGGATATTCTCGCCCAGTAGACCGTGTGCTCGCATGGCCTCCATCGCTAGCGCAATGTTCTCCAGCGCCAGCGGGTATTCGTGACGTATGTAGATGTACCCCTCATGACTGCCAATGGCGTAGGCCCCGATAACCATCCCTTCTAACACGAGGTGGGGGTTTCCCTCCAATGTGCTCCGGTTCATGTACGCGCCAGGGTCACCCTCGTCGGCGTTGCAGATGACGTACTTCGGCTCGCCCTCTGCC
>DFBV01000119.1:0-1640 GCA_002366755.1 Anaerolineales bacterium UBA3071 | reverse complement strand
GGTATCAATGATCTCTTCCGGCTGCATGGTGTGAAGCGCCCTGGCCAGTGCGCCATACCCGCCCCGAGCGATGTAGTCCTCTATGCTGGTGGGGTCAATCAAACCGTTATCGCCCAGGATGAGGCGCCGCTGAAGCTTGTAGAAGGGCACGTCGTGCTCGTAGACGATCTTCTCTCCCGTCTGGGGATCCTCGTACAATAGGCGGTCAATGACACGGCCTTTGACGATGGTCTCCGATATCACCTCGGGCACGTCCTGGGCAC
This sequence comes from Anaerolineales bacterium UBA3071, assembly GCA_002366755.1. Taxonomy (GTDB): domain Bacteria; phylum Chloroflexota; class Anaerolineae; order UBA3071; family UBA3071; genus UBA3071. Next base: position 1,377 of record DFBV01000119.1, on the reverse strand, counting down.
TCAGACGCTGGTAGAAGATGCCTCGAGGATGGATGACCACCAGTGGCCCTCGTTCGCAGAAGCCATGGCAGCCCGTGGTGCGGATGTCTACCTCATCCGCCAATCCCTGCCGCTCAATCTCTTCACGGAAGGCATTCACCACTTGCTTGCAGCCGCCAGCCAGACAACCGGTGCCCGTACAGATAGCGATACACGTCTTGTCGGGATCTCGGGCGGCAGCCAGCGTCGCTCGCAGACGCTCCAAGTGCTCGCTGCCCCGCAACCTCTCCACCTGGGCCATAGGCTACTCTTGCTCCGATCGTCGCAACTTCTTGATGAGCCGCGTGGCTTTGGCTCCGGTCATTTGCCCGTGATATTCGCCGTCCACCACCACCACGGGCCCCAGGGCGCAGGCCCCCAGGCAATTGACGGTCTCCAATGTGAATTCCATCTGCTCGTCGGTCTCGCCAGCGGCGATGCCCATCTCTCGTTCCAACGTGTCCAGCACCTTGACCGCCCCGCGTACATGACAGGCAGTGCCCAGGCAGACGTGGATCAGGTGCCTACCCCGCGGCTCCAGGCTGAAAGCCCGGTAGAACGTAGCCAGGCTATACACCTTGGATACGGGGATGTCCAACCGTTCGGCCACGTAGCGCAGCGTGCCCTCCGGCAGGTAGTTCACCTCTTCCTGCAGGTCCTGCAGGATGGCGATGACAGCCGACGGATCCCGTCCATGCCGGTCCACGACGCTCTCGACGGTCGCCACTTCGATTCCTAGTTCTTCCAGTTCCAATGATGGCTCACTTTGACCCATATTCCAAGTCCTTCGCATTTGGCAAATTGGCAGTGGAGACCAACTACCAGTTTCCCAGTTTACCGGTTCTCTTCGATGTACGGTGCGTTGCGCACAATGCAGTGTTCGGTGCAGACCCCACAGCCGGTACACTTGTCCTCGTCCACGCTGCGGGCTTTCTTGCGCACCCGCACCTGGAATCGCCCGTTTTCTCGCTTCACCCACTCCACTTCAGAATAGGTCAGCATCTCAATGTTCGGATGGCGGCCTACCTCAACCATGCGCGGGGTGAGGATGCAGGAGGAGCAGTCTAGCGTGGGGAAGGTCTTATCGAGCTGGGCCATGCGGCCGCCGATGCTGGGTTCCCGCTCCACCAGGTAGACCTTGAAGCCGGCGTCGGCGATGTCCAGCGCAGCCTGTATGCCTGCGATTCCTGCGCCAATGATCAGCGCTGCTGGTGTGTTGCCGTTGTTCATGTCGGAAAACCTTCTCGATTCCCCTGATCGAAATCGGACGCGGACAAACGCGTCGGGCAATTGGTAGATTGGGAAACTGGTAGGTTGGTGAGCCTGGAAGGCGATACCCCAATCTACCAATCTACCAGT
>DFBV01000268.1:7464-8275 GCA_002366755.1 Anaerolineales bacterium UBA3071 | reverse complement strand
AGTGGTCAGGCACGCGCGTGGGCGCGGTGGTAGGCGTGTCTGTCGACGTCGGCGTGGCTGTAGGGGTGCCCGTCGGCGTCGCTGTCTCTGTTGGTGTCGCTGTGTCTGTTGGCGTCGGCGTGGTGGTGGGCGTCAGCGTCGCGGTCGGCGTCAGCGTGGCTGTGGGCGTGTCCGTTGGCGTCGGCGTGGCGGTGGGCGTCGCTGTGGCGGTCGGCGTCGCTGTGGCAGCGGGAGTGTCCGTTGGCGTGGGCGTGACCGTCGGCGAGGGAGTTGGCGTGGGATAGGCCAGATCATGAAGGTGGTCCAGACAGTAATCGCGATACACTTGCCCGGTGCTCGTCATCCGGAGAGTATCTGGGTCAAACAGCGCGCCGGCCCAATTGAAGTGACTCTCGACGCCTGTATCATCCAGACTGAACCAGGCCCAGCGCTGCACCAGGCGGCATTCGTCCTCAGGATAGCCGATCTCACAGTCCTTGGTATTGAAGAAGTAGTCGAAGGTAGCGATCATGAAGTCCTGCACGAACGGGTTAGAGTTCATGGGCTGCCCGTCGCATACCGGATGCCTGTACAGCACGCCATACTCGGACACGATCAGTGGCTTGTGTTGCTGTCCGCGCTCCTTCATCCACCGGCGGAAGGCTCTTATCTGGCTGTCAAAGATCTCCATGTCCGTATGGGTGCAGTCATCTTCCGGCACGAAGGCATCGGGGGAATCGGGCGGCAGCCCTGGGGGAATGCCGGCGCCCCAGCCGTCGCCATGACCAGGATAGACCTCCCGGATGATGAAGTTGTGGACATTCCATACGTC
>DFBV01000268.1:1318-7420 GCA_002366755.1 Anaerolineales bacterium UBA3071 | reverse complement strand
TGCAGGCGAAGCGGAGTGGCTTGGATGACTCCCCCGATAGCGACCTGTGCTGTGCTGTCCGCTTCTTTGATGAGCTGATACAGATCGTGATAGGCCACAGCGTACACTTCCGGCAGCATCTCACTCTGACCCCCGCCAGGCCAGTCCACCCGGTCCATCTCGTTGCCGATCAGCCATATCGAACCGGGGTTGCACCGCGCGGAATAGGCAATCCAATCCGCACTTTGCAAGAGCAAGTAGTCATAGGGCACGGCATAGGGGCACGCCTCGCGGTCCCAGTAGCGCCACGCGCCGCAGCTCAGCTTCTGGTGCATCCACACTGTCTGCACGTACTCCATGCCGTTGGGCTGGACAGGATGCGAGCGCACAAGGAAGTCTGTATACAGGCCTGCCCGCAGGGAAGCAACGGCAGGATAGCGGTCAATGGTCCAGGCGGGAATACCCTGGGCGTCGAATCCCATCCGCCAGCACAGCTCCGTGGACGGGCTCAGCGCAAGCTCCGTCACCTTGTCGTCGGCCGGGTTAGAAGCCCCAGGCATGTTCCCGGGAGGCATCAACAGAGCCAGGACAAGTAGGGTTACCAGCCACAGGATTCGCATCACCACACTCCCCGCAACGAATTGGTGCCCTTCACCTCAAATGTAGCTGTTACTGTTCCCTTCGATAACGAGCTGCAGCACTTCGTGCTCGCGCGAGCTGAGCTTGTCGCCCGCGGTGTCTGAGCCTGAGTCATCCCGCAGCTTCAAGAACTCGCCCACGAGGGCTCGGGCAACCGGGGGGCTGAGGTAGATCTCGCCCCGCTTGGCTGCCCGCACGGCGAGCAGCAGTTCCTCCGAAACCGAGCGCTTGAGCAGGTAGCCCGTGGCACCCTTGCGCAGAGCTTCTCGCACCAGGCCTTCGTCGAAGTACATGGAGAGCATGACCACCTACGTCGCCACGCCCAGGGCGCGAACCTGCGCCAGGGACTGGAGGCCATCCAAACAGGGCATGGCAATATCCAGCACCAGCACGTCGGGGGCCAACCGCTCGACCAGTTCGACGGCTTTCTGGCCATCTGCAGCTTCAGCGACGACCTCGATGTCGTGCGCCCTCTCCAAGAGAGCTCGGATGCCTTGCCCCACCAGATGGTGATCCTCGGCGACGATGACGCGAATCATCGGCTCTCCCTCCCCCGGCGTGCTGCTCAGCGTATCCCTCGGCCCTGCCCGCTTCGACGGGAGGCACACTTCCGGCCACCGATTATGACATAGATTGAGGTGCTTGTCAAATGCGGGATTACCGCCACTTCGCGCAGAAGAGCCCGCCATTTCTGGAGTTTGGACTACGTAGTCTGGATTAGGTACTGAGCAGCATCAGAGCATGCCTACTCGTCGAGGAAGATCAACCGGTGTAGGGTATCCGTCCTCTCAGAGTGTCCTTCGGAGTCCGGTTTGACACAGGACACCCTTCTCCCCTGCGCTTGCATCCTGACCATGACGCAAGCTGGAAAGGCTGTCTGTGGGGGATTGCTGACGCTTTGCACAAAAAAAGACCTCATTTCTGGGGTCTGCACTACGCAGGAAGCAGAACAGAGAATGACTACGGCGCGGGCCAAACCAGGCGGTGTTGGATCGCCGTACGCACCAGCCCGGGCAGGTCATGCACGTTGAGCTTGGCCATCAGATTGGCGCGGTGTTTTTCGACAGTTCTCACACTGACCTACAACAGCTCGGCGATCGCGGCGTTGGTACGCCCCTCGGCGACCAACTGCAGCACCTCGCGCTCACGCGGCGTGAGCTGGTCAAATGGGCTGTCTGGCTCAGCATCAGCCTCACCTTTGAGGGAGTCGGCCACGAGAGACTGTGAGATCGACGGGCTGAGATAGATCTCGCCTCGGTGGGCAGCTCGGATGGCCAACAGCAGCTCTTCGGTCACCGAGCGCTTGAGCAAGTAGCCCCTGGCGCCGCTCTCCTCCTCAACCTGTGCATCCCCTAAGGGGACATGCGCCACCAGCCGAGTGCCGTGGCCGGATCGGGATTCGATTTCCAGCCGGCCGCCCACGGACATCAAGCGCTCCTGCATCCCCAGCAGCCCGAGCCCGTACCCCGCAACTGAGCAGACAGCACAGCCTCTGTGTCAAACCCGCGCCCATCATCCTCCACCGACAGAGTAATCGCTTCGGCGTCGTGACGAAGCTTGACCCAGACGCGCTTTGCACCGGAGTGCCTGCCCGCATTGGTCAATGCCTCTTGTGAGAACCGGTAGAAGCAGATGCCGACAGTGTCTAGCATCTTGGGCACTTCTTGGCCAGCATAGTCAATGGCCAGTCGCGTGTGTTGGGAGAAGCGACGGCAGAGGGCTGCGAGGGCCGCGTCGAGGCCAGCAGCGTCAAGGGATGGCGGGCGCAGGCTCCGGGCCAGCAGCCGCAGTTGATCCATGGTCTGCACGGTCAAGGCTATGGCGTCGCCTATGCGCTGGTGAAGGGAGGACAGCTCAACCGGCACATCCTCCCGGATCAGGTCCAGACTGATCTTGAGAGCCGTCAGCGCCTGACTGGCCTCGTCGTGTAGTGCGTGCGCCAAACGCCGGCGCTCATCCTCCTGTACCGAAAGAAGTGCCTTGGTGAGATGCCGCAGTTTTTCGCGATGACAAGAACCATGGAAACGGCCAGCACGAAGACAATGAATACGTCAGGCGACGGCGTCCACCGCTCCCCCACCAGGAGAGCCAGGGCGAGAGCAGTCACGCACAGCAGGCTGAAGCTATACAGGCTGAGCAAGCGATTCGCCCGGAACTCCAAGGGGCCCAGGTAGCGTTTGTAAAGGGCGTAGATGTGGAACAGTGGCAAGACCGGGATGGCGAACATCGCAATACCGATCGCCACGGCCCCCGGCGTGGGATGGGGTAGTCTGCCCCCACTGTGTTGATGCGCTCAGCACACATTGAGACCATGATTGTGCGGGAATAGGACGCGGATGGCCGCGGACGAACACGGAAGAATACAAGTAGAATCCGTGGTTCTCCGCGTTTGTCCGCGTCCAATATGCGCTGGCCTTGACATCAACACGAAACGGGGAGACGGCCACGGGATGTACCGCGTCCTTATTCCTCATCTGTGGGGAGAGGTTCCCGCCGATGCTCACCCCACTACTATTGCAGCAGAAACCGGGGCCTATGCCAAGTCTGCAAATTGCCGGTCAACGGCAATGGGATGCTTGCTTGGCCTGCAGCAAGCGGATCATCGGCTGCGGATCACAGAGTTTCCCCACGTGTGGGTATCCTCGCGGGCAAAGATGGTCAATTACCCGTCCGCCAGGCCGGTTTCCATGTCCATACCATCGTCCCGCAGATCGGGCTGGGTGTGACAAGGGAGTTCTTCTCCATAGAAACTCTCACCGACGGCAACACAGACGCCAACAGTGACGGCCACGCCATCGAGCGTGCCGGCTGATACCTCAACGCTGTCCCCTACGCGCATGGAGACGCCGCAAGCGACCGCGACGTGGACGCCAACCGGCACGGCAACACCTACGGCCACACCGACGGCCACGGACGAGGATCAGTCTGGTGTGGTCATCGCTGAGATCAGCTACAGCGGCAGGGATGAGTGAGTGAGAATAGAGAACCGAGACCCCACAGGACAAGACATGAGCGGTTGGAGGCTCGAGGACGAGGCCCACCACGTCTACCAGTCTGCGTCCATCAATCTGGCCCCTGGCTGCTGGGCGTCATCCCGGCCCGCGTCCTCTGTCCCAAGAGGGCGTCGGATACGGTTTTCCACTTCTGTGGGATGGTTCCCTAGTTTGTGATGAGGAAGGGAGTTATTTGTGGGCCGTAGCGACACCCTGTTTGCCTTTCTGGGTCACATTTGTCCCCCTGATATGCCGTTTTCCCCTAGCAAGCCGCCTTTTGCCCATATCTGGGGAGCATTCCCCAACTCGGCTGGGCCCGGCGAACACTGGAGTCCCACAAACATCTCGTACACATCACAGCGTAGGGAACCATCCCTCTTCTTGCCATATTGAGGATTGCTGACCGCTGGACCGCACGGCGATTTTCTGGTAGCGTTCGATGATGATCCCTCGATGAGCTCCAACATGGACATCTACGGCCGGTTGTGGGGCAATCGCGTCTATGTGCCCCTGGTGGTAAGGAGGCACAGCTAGTGCGTGATTAGTAGGGCGTAAGACGTGATGCGTGAAACCTAGGGTAACCTGCCTGTGGCCTGCTGTGCCTGGTCTCACGAATCACGTCTCACGCATCACGCTCCACCCGAGCCATCGGCAACTACCTACTACATCGGTCTAGACGGAGGTTCTCCCGATCAGTGCACCGGTCAGGTCGACGCGCCCTATGCCGGCAGCGGGACGGGTCAGCCCTGTGCCTGGGATCACCCCTTCCGCGCCTTGCCCCCTGGCGGTTCTCCGCGTTTTGCTGGCGGTGACACGCTGATCATCGGCGCGGGCCACTGGATCTGTCTCCCCATGCTGCTCAGGACCAACTGAGACCCCATTGTTGGTCGTCAGCGGAAAAGCGGAAGGATCAGAAGGCATCTCACCGCGAAGACGCGAAGGGGGGAAGGATTCTATGGCCTTCGTGCCGATCCTGAGCGACTATCGAGCCCCCTGACTTGCATCTGCACACATCACCCATTGCTATTTGACAGCGCCCAGTGCATCGTCTATAATTGTCTATATGGACTGTCTATATAGGAGCGAGGGAATGGTAATCTCTGTTGCCGAAATGCACAACCGTCTGTCCTATTGGCTGAAGAAGGTCCCCGAAGGTCCCCTCACTATCACTCGACATGGGAAACCTGTGGGCGTCATCGTCTCTCCCGACGAGTACGAGCAACTGCGACAGGTGCAGGCCTACTTGGACATGCTTCGCCTTTCGCTGTCCCTGCAGGACAGCGGTGCGACAGCCGATGAGTTGTTTGAGGCGTCTCGGGAAGAATTGGAGGGCCGCCAGTGATCGTGGATGCCAGCGTCATACTCAGCGCCTTCTTCCCAGACGAAGAGCAGTCCCAAGCCCAGGCGCTGATCCGCGATCACGTGACGGGGCGCGTGCATCTCGTAGCCCCCTCCCTGTTGCTCCACGAAGTGACGAACGGTGTCGTGCAAGGGACGCGCCGGGGACGCATCTCCAATGAGCAGGCAGAGGAGATCCTGACTGCACTGGAGGGGCTGGCGATTGCCTTGGAGCCCGTATCCTGGCAGCAGATTCTTCCACTGGCCCTGCACTTTGACCGCTCTGCCTGCGATGCAGCCTACCTCGCTCTGGCACAGGCTACAGGGCAGCCTCTCGTGACCGGCGACCGGCGAATGTACAATGCGGTCCACGACCACCTGGACTGGGTGAAGTGGATTGGAGACTATCGAGTCTCAGGCTGAGCATAGATCCGGCCTTGTCAGCGGAAAAGCGGAAAGATCGGAACGTTATTCACCACGAAGGCACAAAGACACCAAGGGGAAGAGATTTCGGAGATCCTCTGGCTCTTTGTGCAGATTCCAAGCGGGCAGGCCAGCGGTGCGTCTTACCCTCCAGGGAACGCAGAGCCCCACGCAACCTCTAACGAAAGTCTAACGTTCCGCTAGCGTATTTCTAACGAACGACGCTCACAATAGCCACAGGCTGATGCGCTGCCACTGGGCGCGCTCAGGGTTCACGTATTACGTTTCGCGTTTCACGCACCAGGTGAGGCATCATGAGATTGGACAAGTTCACACAAAAGGCACAAGAGGCGATTTTCGAGGCCCAGGAACAAGCCCGGGGCTACAATCACGGCCAGATCGAGCCGGAGCATCTTCTGTTGGCGCTGCTGCAGCAGGCCGATGGCGTAGTGCCGCAGATCGTGCAGTCGCTGGGGTTGAGCCCGCAGTTGCTGCTGGAGCAGGTGCAGGCGGAATTGCAGCGCAAGCCCAAGGTCTACGGCACCGCCATGCAGGTGGGCGTCGGCCCGGACGTGCAACAGGTGCTCGACCAGGCGCAGAAGGAAGCGGAGGCGATGCACGACGAGTACGTCTCCACGGAGCATCTGTTCATTGCCCTGGCCAACAAAGCAGGCAATGGTGTGTATAGGCTATTGCAGCGCATGGGCATCAGCAAAGATCGTATCTTGCA
>DFBV01000268.1:0-1277 GCA_002366755.1 Anaerolineales bacterium UBA3071 | reverse complement strand
ACGTATCAGGCGCTGGAGAAGTACGGTCGCGACCTCACGCAACTGGCCCGCCGCGGCAAGCTGGACCCGGTCATCGGGCGGGACGAAGAGATCCGGCGCGTCATCCAGATCCTCAGCAGGCGGACGAAGAACAACCCCGTGCTCATCGGCGAACCGGGCGTGGGCAAGACGGCCATTGCCGAAGGGCTGGCCCAGCGCATCGTGCGGCGTGACGTGCCCGAAGGGCTCAAGGACAAGCGGGTCGTGCAACTGGACATGGGGGCGCTGGTGGCCGGAGCGAAGTACCGCGGCGAGTTCGAGGAGCGGCTGAAGGCGGTGCTCAAGGAGATCACCGAAAGCGAGGGGCAGATCATTCTGTTCATTGACGAGCTGCACACGGTGGTGGGTGCCGGCCGCGCCGAGGGCGCGCCTATGGATGCGTCCAACATGCTCAAGCCCATGCTGGCCCGCGGCGAGCTACATGCTATAGGCGCCACCACGCTCGATGAGTACCGTAAGCACATCGAGAAGGACGCCGCGCTGGAGCGCCGCTTCCAGCCGGTGCTCATCGAAGAGCCCAGCGTGGAGGACACCATCAGCATCCTGCGCGGCCTCAAGGAACGCTACGAGGTGCACCACAACGTGCGCATCACCGACGCCGCCGTCATCGCCGCAGCGACGCTGAGCCACCGCTACATCTCCGACCGCTTCTTGCCCGACAAGGCCATTGACCTGATCGACGAGGCGGCCAGCCGGCTGCGCATGGAGATCACCAGCGACCCCGCCGAACTGGACGAGATCAAGCGGCAGGTGATGCAACTGGAGATCGAGCGAGAGGCACTGAAGAAGGAGAAGGACAAGGCCAGCAAAGAGCGGCTGAAGGCGCTGGAGAAGCAACTGGCCGATCTGCGGGAGGGGCAGAGGGGACTGGAAGCCCGGCTGCAAACCGAGCGGCGGATCATCGCCCGTTACGCCCAGATCAAGGAGGAGATCGAGACCACGCGGCTGGAAATGGAGCGGGCGCAGCGGCAGGCGGACTACGCCCGCGCCTCGCAGTTGCAGTATGGCAAACTCAGGGAACTGGAGCAGGAGCGGACCCAGGTGGAGGCCGAATTGCACGAGATGGGCAGCCGCGGCATGTTGCTCAAGGAAGAGGTGGGCGCCGAAGACATCGCCGAGATCGTGGCCTCCTGGACGGGCATCCCAGTGGCCCGGCTGATGGAAGGGGAGATGGCCAAGCTCCTGCGCATGGAAGAGCGGCTGCACCAGCGCATCGTGGGGCAGGATGAAGCCGTGAC
>DFBV01000084.1 GCA_002366755.1 Anaerolineales bacterium UBA3071 | reverse complement strand
GTGATGCCGGGTGACAATGTGAACTTGCAGATCCGGTTGATTGAGCCGGTGGCGCTGGAGGAGGGCAGCCGGTTTGCTATTCGGGAGGGTGGTCGGACGGTTGGCGCGGGCGTGTTGACCAGGGTCATCGAGTAGGGCGCTGCTGCCCGGTGCGGCAGCGGCTGCTGAGCCGGATGGTAGGCAGGAGAGATTATGGCAAATAAGCGTATCCGCATCAGACTCAAGGCGTACGATCATCGTGTTCTAGACAACTCTGTGCAGCAGATCGTGGATGCGGCTGAGCGAACCGGAGCTGTGGTCGTGGGACCTGTCCCACTGCCTACGAGGATCGAGAAGTTCACCGTGATACGTTCGCCGTTCATCGACAAGGACTCGCGAGAGCAGTTCGAGGTTCGGACGCACAAGCGGCTGATTGACATCCTGGATCCAGGAGCCAAGACCATAGACAATCTGATGCGCCTGAATTTGCCGGCAGGAGTGGACATTGAGATCAAGCTGTGATCCGTGATGCGTAGACGCGTAACTCATGGGCGGGTGTGCTTGATGCCGCCAGGAGCTACGCTTTGTGAGTTGTGAATTCAAGCGAGGATGATGTGGCTTCTGCCCCGGGCCAACAGTCCCATGATGGAGGATGGCATGAAAGGTATTCTGGGCAAGAAAGTGGGCATGACCCAGGTCTTCGATGACCGGGGAGAGGTCATTCCTGTGACTGTCATCGAAGCTGGGCCTTGTTTTGTGACCCAGGTGAAAACCGAAGAAAGGGATGGCTACACGGCTGTCCAGATGGGCTTCCAAGAAACCAAGCCGAAGCGCCTGACTGGTGGGGAACTGCAACACCTGCAGAAGAACCAACTGCCGCCGTTGCGCTACCTTCGTGAGATACGCGTGCCGGACGTCCAAGACTACGAGGCAGGGCAGAAGATCACCGTCGGCACCTTTGACGAGGGTGAGTTGGTGGATGTCACCGGCATGTCCAAGGGGCGCGGATTCGCTGGCGGTATCAAGCGACATGGCTTCCGGCGAGGGCCGAAGACTCATGGCCAGTCGGACCGAGAGCGGGCTCCTGGTTCGGCCGGTTCGGGCACGCGAGTGGGCCACGTGCGCAAGGGCAAGCGCATGCCTGGCCACATGGGTAACGTTCGCGTGACGGCGCAGCACCTGCGGGTGGTCAAGGTAGATCCGGAGCGCAACCTGCTGCTGGTTAGGGGCGCGGTGCCGGGGCCGAAGAAGGGGCTGTTGATCATCAGGGAAGCCCGCAAGCAAGGGTAGACTCGAGTCGTGGGAGAAGGCGATGCTACTTCCGGTCTATAACATGGTCGGGGAAAAGGTTGGCGAGACAGAGTTGGCGGATGAGATTTTTGCGGTCCCGATCAACGAAGCTGTGATGCACCAGGCATTGCTGCGTCAGTTGGCCAACGCCCGCCTGGGTACTCATAAGACGAAGAAGCGCCATGAAGTCAGCGGCGGTGGTCGCAAGCCGTGGCGGCAGAAGGGCACTGGCCGTGCTCGCCAGGGCAGCATTCGGGCTCCCCAGTGGCGCAAGGGCGGCACTGTCTTCGGGCCACAGCCACGCTCCTACCGCCAGAAGATGCCTCGGAAGATGCGTCGGTTGGCCGTGCGCTCGGCGCTTTCGGTCAAGGCGGCAGCGGAGCAGATCATCCTCCTGGATACCCTGCGCATGGAGGAGTCCAGAACCAAACGGATGCTCGCTCTCTTGGACAGCTTGGGCATCCAGGACAGTGCGTTGATCCTGTTGTGCAGGAAGGACGAAGCAGTGGAGCGTTCTGCGCGCAACGTTCCTGAGGTCAAGACGCTCAGGGCCAACTACCTGAACATCCGGGACATTCTGGGCTACGACCATCTCGTGCTGCCCTTGGAGGCCCTGGAAGTGGTCGAGGCCATTTGGGGGTGAGTAGACAGGGAGTTCACCTATGCACATCTATGAAATCCTGAAGCGCCCGATCATCACAGAGAAGTCGCAAGACCAAGTGGACCTCTTCGGCCAGTACACCTTCGAGGTGGACCGCAGAGCGAACAAACATCAGGTGAAGGAGGCGATTGAGGAGATTTTCGACGTCACGGTGCTGTCTGTGAACGTCATGACCGTGCCGCCGAAGCGAGGGCGCCATGGTAATCGCATTGTGGTGAAGAAGCCGAAGTGGAAGAAAGCCGTTGTCACCCTGGCCCCTGGTGCGACGATTTCGGTCTTCGAAGGGGCATAGGTCATTCGCTACGCGTAGATAGGGAGAACCATGGCCATTAAAGTCTATAAGCCCACCTCGCCAGGACGGCGGGACATGAGTGGCTTCACATTTGAAGAGATCACGCGCAGCAAGCCCGAGAAATCGCTGCTGGCCCCTATGCGCAAGAAGGCGGGGCGAAACCATCGGGGCAAGATCACCGTCCGACATCGTGGGGGCGGGCACAAGCGGCGCTACCGGATCATTGATTTCAAGCGGGACAAGTTGGGTATCCCGGCGCGGGTGGCGTCCATTGAGTATGACCCCAACCGCTCGGCGCGCATTGCCTTGTTGGTCTATGCTGATGGGGAGAAACGCTACATCATCGCTCCTCAGTTGCTGAAGGTGGACGACAGGACGATGTCCGGTCCAGAAGCTGATATCCGGGCGGGCAATGCGCTCCCCCTCGCCAACATTCCTTTGGGAACCATGATCCACAATATCGAGTTGCAGCCAGGCCGCGGCGGCCAGTTGGTCCGGGCTGCTGGTACTTCGGCGCAGTTGATGGCAAGGGAGGGGAAGTACGCTCACGTTCGGTTGCCTTCGGGTGAGGTGCGGTTGATCAGCGTCCGCTGCATGGCCACCATAGGTCAAGTCAGCAACGTGGAGCATGCCCACATCCGGCTGGGCAAGGCGGGGCGTAGGCGGTGGATGGGTTGGCGGCCGGCGGTGCGAGGCTCCGCTATGGACCCATCTTCGCACCCTCACGGAGGTGGCGAGGGCCGCACGCCGATTGGCATGCCTGGACCCAAGACGCCGTGGGGCAAGCCCACGTTGGGCTACCGAACCCGCCGCAACAAGCGTACGAGCAAGTACATCGTGCGACGGCGTGGGAAGAGAAGAGGCTAGGCGGAGGTGGTGCATGGCTAGATCGCTGAAGAAGGGACCGTTCGTGGAGCCGAAGCTGTTGCGACGTATCGAGGGGATGAATCGAACGGGCGAGAAGCGAGTCGTTCGCACCTGGTCTCGTGCTTCGACTGTGTTCCCGCAGATGGTGGGGCATACGATTGCGGTGCACGATGGCCGGCGGCACGTGCCGATCTACATCACCGAGAACATGGTAGGCCACAAGCTGGGGGAATTCGCCCCCACTCGCACCTTCCGAGGCCATGTGCCGAGGGAAAAGAAGGGTAAACGGTGGTAGGACCGATGCCAAGACAGGCCGCTGGACCTGTTTAGCGTGAGGTGACGTGGGATCATGGCAGAAGAAGTCAGGGGCTTCCAAGTACGCGCAGTGAAGAGGTATCTGGGCATTTCACCGCAGAAGGTGCGTTTGGTCATCGACCAGGTGCGGGGCGAGCATGTAGATGATGCCCTGGCACTATTACGGTTCCTGCCTCAGGGGGCGGCGTCGCCGGTGGCCAAGCTCATCCGCTCGGGCATCGCCAGTGCGGAGGAGAACTTTGGCCTGAGTCGGGAGGATCTCTGGATCGCCGAGATCACTGCTGATCAGGGGCCAACCCGGAAATGGCGCCGCTTCGGTGCGCGGGGGCGGTTCAAGCCGATACTACGACGGTCTTCGCATGTCGTCGTGGTTTTGGAAGAGCGGCTATCCGACTGAGGGTCGAGACACGAGGCATAATAGAGGGACTCACGACTTGCCGCGGCGGGCGGCCTAGGCAGCAAGGAGGGTTACATTGGGGCGCAAAGTGCATCCGATCGGTTTCCGCTTGGGGATCATCAAAAACCACCAGAGCCGTTGGTATGCGGAGGGAGGAGACTACACGCGCTTGTTGGCGGAGGACCGTCTGGTCCGGCGCGTGATCCAGGAGGAGGCGCCACGGGCGATGATCTCGAAGATCGAGATCGAACGCTTCCCCAAGCAGATATGGGTCTGGGTGCATTCAGGCCGGCCGGGTGTGATCATCGGCCGCAAGGGTGTGCACATCAAGGCGCTGCGAAGCAAGCTGCAGGAATTGACGGGCAAGCGAGTGAAGATAGAGATCGAGGAGATCTCTCGTCCCGACATGGATGCCTATCTTGTGGCGCAGAATGTCGCAGAACAGCTTGGGCGGCGGATTTCCCACAAGAGGGCTATGAAGCGGGCGGTAAGCAGAGCGATGAACGCGGGTGCCCAGGGGATGATGATCACCTGCAAAGGTCGGCTGTTCGGCGCCGAGATGGCCCGAAGGGAAACCGTGCGTGAAGGACGCGTTCCGAGACACACGCTGCGCGCGGATATTGATTATGCTCAAGTAGAAGCGCTGACCACCTTTGGTCGCATTGGGGTGAAGGTGTGGATCTACAGGGGCGAGATCCTGCCGGAGAAGGCGTCGCAGGCAATGGTGGTGTGAGGGGAGGATTGTTCTCGTGTTGATGCCTAAGCGGGTGAAGTATCGCAAACACCATCGTGGGCGAATGAAGGGAAAGGCCCATCGTGGGAACAAGGTGTCCTTTGGCGAGTATGGCCTGCAAGCGTTGGAACCGTGTTGGATGACCAGCCGCCAGATCGAGGCTGCCCGTCGCGCTATCGTGCGGCACGTTCGCCGCAGTGGCAAGCTCTGGATTCGGGTGTTTCCGGATAAGCCCGTAACGAAACGCCCGGCGGAAACACGCATGGGCAAGGGTAAGGGAAACGTGGATCACTGGGTCGCGGTGGTCAAGCCAGGGCGGATGCTCTTTGAGATTTCCGGTGTCAGTGAGGAGTCGGCGCGTAGTGCTATGCGGTTGGCCTCGCACAAATTACCGATCCAGACCCGGTTTGTGACACGAGAGGAGACCGCTGGCTAGCGGTTGGTGAGCTGTTCTTAGGTTGAGGGGGAGATTCATGGAAGCGCGGGATATCCGAGTTCTGGTGGACGACGAAATCCGCCAGAGACTGGATGAATCATACGAGACGTTGTTCAACCTCCGTTTCCAGCGTGTGGTGGGCCAGTTGGAAAACACCGCTCGCCTGCGGGAGGTGCGGCGGGACATTGCCCGTCTGAAGACCATCCTGCGAGAGCGGGAATTGGCAGCCGTGGAGGAGTTATAGAGATGCCGTCACGACGAAGGCGACTCACGGGCCGTGTGGCCAGCAACAAAATGGATAAATCGGTCGTGGTGGTGGTCACGCGCACCAAGCGTCACCCCCTGTACCAGAAGGTCATTCGGATCAGGAAACGCTACATGGCCCACGATGCCGATAATGCATGTCAGATCGGTGACCAGGTGCGCATCGTGGAATCTCGTCCACTGAGCAAGAAGAAGCGCTGGGTGGTGGAAGCGATCCTGGAGCGAGGGGCGGGGTAGGCT
This sequence comes from Anaerolineales bacterium UBA3071, assembly GCA_002366755.1. Taxonomy (GTDB): domain Bacteria; phylum Chloroflexota; class Anaerolineae; order UBA3071; family UBA3071; genus UBA3071. The sequence continues at coordinate 22,232 of DFBV01000084.1, read as the reverse complement.
TGATCCCGCTGCAGGAGACGGACTATGATCCAGCAAGAGAGCAGACTGAGAGTCGCCGACAACACCGGAGCCAAGGAAATCCTTTGCATTCGCGTCCTGGGGGGATCCAAGCGGCGCTATGCGGCTGTCGGGGATATCATCGTCGCCACGGTGAAGCAGGCCATGCCCAAAGGGTCGGTCAAGAAGGGCGATGTTGTCCGCGCAGTAGTGGTGCGTACGAAGAAGGAGTATGGTCGCCCGGATGGCTCGTACATCCGCTTTGATGAGAACGCGGCGGTGATCCTGGATGAGGACAAGAGTCCGAAGGGCACGCGCATCTTTGGGCCGGTGGCGCGGGAACTACGGGAGAAGGGCTTCATGCGCATCGTATCGCTGGCTTCGGAAGTGCTCTAGAACTGCGTGGTGAACGTCGGACTGGTGGTGGAGGAAGTCGCTATTATGATGGGGATCAAGAAGGGCGATACTGTGGAAGTGATCCGAGGTGAGTACCGTGGCGAACGCGGTACCGTTCACCTCATACTGCGCGGCCGCCGGGGCGGGCGTCATCCAGGCCGGGATGCCAACAAAGACCGTGTCATCGTCTCTGGCATCAATCTGGTCAAGAAGCATCAGCGCCGCACCGGCGACGTACGCACGCAGGTTGGCATCATCGAACGGGAAGCGCCTATGCACATCTCCAATGTGGCTCTCGTCTGCCCGAAGTGCAACGAGCGCACGCGGGTGGCCTATCATGTCTTTGCAGACGGTTCCAGGTCTCGCCGCTGCAGGAAGTGCGAAGAACTGATCGACGCCTAGTTCACGCCTGACACTGTCGCCCAGGGATGGGGAGTGGAGTTCATGCCAAGGTTGAAAGATCGGTACAAGACGGAAATGGTGCCTGCGTTGATGCAGGAGTTTGGCTACCGCAATGTGATGGAAGTGCCGCGACTGGAGAAGATTGTCGTCAACGTAGGACTGGGCGAGGCGTTGGAGAATGTCAAAGCACTGGATGCGGCGGCCAAAGACGTGTCCACTATCACGGGGCAGAAGCCGATTATCACCCGAGCCAAGAAATCCATCGCCACCTTCAGGCTGCGTGAGGGGAATCCCATTGGCGTCAAGGTGACGCTGCGGGGCAATCGGATGTACGATTTCCTGGATCGCCTTTGCAATGCGGCCTTGCCCCGTCAGCGTGACTTCCGAGGTGTGTCACCTGACGCGTTCGACGGACGGGGGAACTACACGTTGGGCCTGCGGGAGCAACTTCTGTGGCCGGAGATCGACTACGATAGCATCGACAAGGTGCGGGGCATGGAAGTGACCATGGTGACCACTGCCCAGACGGATGAAGAGGGGCGACGACTTCTGCAGTTGCTGGGTATGCCGTTTCAGCGTTTCTAACAAGGGAGGGAGTGTGGCCAAAAAGTGTATGACCTGGCGTGAGAAGCGTCGCAAATATCCTGTACGCGTTCGCAATCGCTGCAAGATGTGCGGCCGCCCGCGAGGGTATATGCGTCGATTCGAGTTGTGCCGCATCTGCTTTCGCCGTGAGGCGCTGGAAGGGCGTCTGCCTGGCGTAGTCAAATCAAGTTGGTAGACAATGCTGAGGGATTGAACCGATGATGACTGATCCCATCGCGGATATGCTGACCCGTATCCGCAATGCACTTGAGGCGCAGCACCGCCAGGTGCTGGTGCCCAGTTCGAAAATGAAGGTCGCCATTGCCCGCATCTTCAAGAAAGAGGGCTTCATCCGACATTTCGATGTCAGCAAGAGAGGTCCCCAACCGGTATTGCGCATCATCTTGAAGTACGACGAGGAGCGGCAACCGGTGTTGCGAACGCTGAAGCGGGTGAGTAAGCCGGGCCGGCGTATCTACGCTAACCGGCGACAGATTCCCAGGGTACAAAGCGGGATGGGTGTGGCGATACTGTCCACCTCCAAGGGAGTCGTGACCGACCGCCAGGCCCGCCGCATGGGAGTTGGGGGCGAGGTGATCTGCTACATCTGGTAACGGGAGGAATCCTTGTGTCGCGTATCGGTCGTACGCCGATCCATGTCCCGCCAGGCGTGACTGTCGATGTCGGCGAAGAAAACCGGGTGACTGTGAAGGGGCCGAAGGGCGAACTCGCCCGCACGTTCTCTCCGGACATGATCATAGAAGTCCAGGATCAGCAGATCCTGGTGAAGCGCCCCACCGATCAGCGCAGGCATCGTGCTTTTCATGGCCTGACTCGAACGCTGCTGGCCAACATGGTCACCGGAGTGTCGGAAGGCTATCGCAAGGAACTGCAGATCGTGGGCGTGGGATACCGTGCCGTGCAGCGCGATAATGGGCTGGTGCTTAGCCTTGGCTTTTCGCATCCAGTGGAGGTTCGCCCGCCCGAGGGCATTATCTTGACCGTGACGTCCGGAGATGGGCGTACTCTCACTGTGGAAGGCATTGACAAGGAACTGGTGGGGAAAGTCGCGGCAGAGATCAGGGCGCTGCGCAAGCCCGAGCCATACAAGGGCAAGGGGGTTCGCTACGCTGGCGAGCATGTGCGCCGCAAGGCGGGCAAGGCGGGCAAGGTCATGTAGTGCCTGCCCAGTGCCTGGGGGGCCGCCTCGTTCGTTGCTCTGCCATGGACAGGGAGAGGGAGCACCACACCACAGGGCCCTTGGCAAAGATTGTTGGTGGGATGGAGGACTAGATCACAATGGCTAAACAGACCAGGGCGGTGGCCCGCAGTAGGCGCCACCGGCGTGTACGTAAGAGGGTCTTCGGTACCCCTGACCGTCCACGCCTGAACGTCTTCCGCAGTCTGAAGCATGTCTGTGCTCAGGTCATTGACGATGAGCAAGGGCATACGGTTGCCACGGCCTCCACGCTGGATCCAGATCTGCGGCCGCGCCTGAATGGACTGAGCAAGACTGAGCAGGCCCGGTTGGTGGGTGAGTTGGTGGCCGAACGAGCTCAAGCAGCGGGCATTGTGAAGGTGGTTTTCGACCGGGGTGGTTACCGCTACCATGGTCGAGTGCGGGCTTTGGCTGAGGGCGCCCGTTCTGGTGGGTTGCAGTTCTAGCGGTCAGGAGGGTTCATGGCGACGGGATCTAGAGGCAGGCGGCGCCGAGGCGCGGAGCGGGAAGGGCCGGAGTTCGACGAACGAGTGGTGAACATCGCTCGCACGGCGAAGGTACAGAAGGGGGGTCGGCGCTTTCACTTTCGCGTTGTGGTCGTCGTCGGGGACAATCAGGGCAGTGTGGGCGTGGGCATCGGTAAGGCCCGTGGCGTGCCCGAGGCTATCAGCAAAGGCAGGGACCGAGCCCTGAAGGACATGCATCGCATTCCCCTCGCGGGAACAACGATTCCCCACGAGGTCTGTACACGTTTCAGCGCGGCCAAGGTGTTGCTGAAGCCTGCATCACCGGGCACGGGCGTGGTCGCTGGCGGCGGCGTGCGCGCTGTCGTGGAGGCGGCAGGTATCCAGGACATTCTGACCAAGTCGTTGGGCAGCTCCAATATCCTTAATGTGGTCAGGGCCACCATGAAGGCTCTGGATGAACTGAAGGACCCGGCAGATGAGGCGCGGCGGAGGGGCAAACCCGTCGGGGATGTATCACCTTTCTGGAGGCAAGCTGATGTCACCAAGAAAGCGTAGGGGGGTGAAGCGCTTGAGACTCACCTACGTGAGGAGCGCCATTGGCTATTCCAAGAGACAGAAGGGGACCATTCGCGCGCTGGGTTTCCATCACTTGGGCGATACGGTGGTGCAACCGGACACGCCGCCGATTCGGGGAATGGTTAACAGAGTCAGACATCTGGTTAGCGTTCAGGAGATAGAGTGATGAAGCTGCACGATTTGCGTCCCCCGGCGGGAGCGAAGAAGAAGAGAAAGAGGGTCGGGCGCGGCATCTCGGCAGGTCAGGGCAAGACCGCTGGTCGGGGCGTCAAGGGGCAGAATGCTCGCTCGGGTGGAGGCGTCCGCCCGTACTTCGAAGGTGGACAGTTGCCGCTTGTGCGTCGCCTGCCCTATCTGCGCGGCTTCGTGAACATCTGGCGAGTGGAGCATGAGCCGGTGAACCTCTATCGCCTGAGTCGATTTGATGCTGGCAGCGAGGTCTCTCCGGCGACCTTGGCTGAGATGGGTATCATCAAGTCGCCTCGGCGGGCTGTGGCGATCCTTGGCCAGGGGGAGATTGACCGCCCGCTGACCGTGAAGGCTCACCGTGTCTCCACCGTTGCTCGGGCCAAGATCGAAGCGGCAGGCGGTACGGTGGAGCTGTTGCCGCTCAAGGGCCAGTCTCAGTATGGCATAGATAGGCTGTTCTGAGGCAGTTGCGCTGCCGAGGTCGGGAGTTCAACTCCCTCCTAACTGAACTGTATTGGAGCCAGGCTAGACCTGCGGGAAGGTTGGAAAGCACTGGTCGGGAGGATATGTCGTGTTACAGGCTGTTCGTAATGCCTTTCGGCTGCCGGATCTACGGCGCAAGCTACTGCTCACTTTTGGCATTCTGGTGCTCTATCGCCTGGCTGCTCACGTGCCGCTTCCCGGCGTGGACGCCGAAGCGCTCCGCAATCTCTTCGCTACCAATGAGTTGCTGGGGATGCTGGACATGTTCTCCGGCGGTGCTATGTCCTCGTTCTCGGTCATGGCGATGGGGTTGGGGCCCTACATAACGGCGACCATCATCTTCCAGCTTCTCACCCCCATCATCCCACGCATGGAGGAGTTGTCCAAGGAGGGTGAGGCAGGGCGCAACAAGATCAACCAGTGGACGCACATCGCCGCCGTGCCGCTGGCAGCATTGCAGGCCTATGCCCTGGCCAGTCAATTGGCTCGTGGCTCCGGGGGACAGGCGATTCTGGCCAAATTCGGGTTCAGGGAGTATCCTCTGGCGACAATCGCCACACTGACCACGCTCACGGCGGGAACGATCTTCGCTGTGTGGCTCGGAGAGTTGATCACCGAGCAGGGTATCGGCAACGGCATTTCGCTCATTATCTTCGCCGGCATCGTGTCCAGGGTGCCGCAGACCGTGGGGGGAGTGCTCATTTCCAGACCACAGGCGCTGCTCGTATTCCTCCTCGTGACGGTGATCACGGTGGTGGTCATCGTGGTGGTGCAGGAGGGGCAGCGGCGCATTCCGGTGCAATATGGCCGCCGCGTGCGGGCCTTGCGAGGAGGGCGGTTGCGGGTAGTGGGTGGACAAAGCACGCACATCCCCCTGCGGGTCAACTCGGCGGGTATGATCCCGCTGATTTTCGCCCAGAGTTTTCTCTTGTTTCCAGGGAACATCGCCAGTTACTTCGTCAATTCCGCAACCCCGTGGGTAGCCAGTGTCGGTACCACGGTGAGCACGGTATTCGACCCGCGGGGAAACATCTATTGGATACTGTACCTGTTCTTGGTCTTTGGGTTCACTTATTTCTATACCGACGCCATGTTCCGGCAACAGAACCTTCCTGAGGCACTACAGCGCCAGGGTGGCTTCATCCCCGGTATCCGGCCGGGCAAGCGTACAGAGGAGTACCTGAACAAGGTGATGTCTCGCATCACTCTCGTGGGTGCGCTATTCCTGGGTTTGGTGGCCATCTTGCCTTGGCTGACTCGCGGCGCTGCAGGAACGCAACAGACGGGTGCGATGTTGATCAGCAGCTCTGGTCTGCTAATCGTCGTTGGTGTGGTGTTGGACACGATGAAGCAGTTGGAAGCGCAGTTGCTGATGCGGCATTATGAGGGCTTCATCAAGTAAAGGGACGCCAGCAGCCCGAGCGAGTCTGCTGGCGGCAGAACATCACTCGTGATCATCCTGAAGACAGCGCACGAACTGGCTCTTATGCGGGAGGCGGGTCGCATCGTGGCGGAAGTGTTCGACATGCTGCAGTCGCGATTGCGGCCAGGCGTGACCACGGGTGAGCTGGACCGATTAGCCGAGGAGCTCATCCGCAGGCGGGGAGCTGTGCCCTCTTTCAAGGGGTATCGTGGGTTCCCTGCAGCCATCTGCGCATCTGTCAACGAGGAGGTCGTACACGGCATCCCGGGCAGCAGCCGCCAGTTGCGTCAGGGAGACATCGTCAGCATAGATGTCGGAGCGATACACCAGGGCTATCACGGCGATTCGGCTCGCACTTTTGCGGTAGGTGAGATTGGCGTGCAAGCGCGCCGCTTGTTGGAAGCGACTGAAGGAGCGTTGTACGAGGGCATAGCCCAGGCCAGAGTGGGGAACCGTTTCGGCGATATCTCGGCGGCGATACAGAGGTACGTGGAGGATCGGGGATTCTCTGTGGTGCGAGAGTACACAGGCCATGGCATCGGTAGGCGAATGCATGAAGAGCCGCAGATACTGCACTATGTGCATCCCGCGGATCCGAATCGCAATCGTCGTTTGCGTTCGGGGATGACGTTTGCCCTGGAACCCATGGTCAACGTAGGCACATGGAAAACCGAGCTGCTGGCGGATGGCTGGACGGTGGTGACCCAAGACCGTCAACTATCGGCGCATTTCGAACACACGCTGGCCATTACGAAGGATGGGGAAGCAGAGATCCTGACCCGGTTGTAGTGCAGAGATGAACGGGGGAGCAGGCCGGATTGGAGCGGGCTGCCCGTGCTGGTCTCAAGACGTGAAACAAGGGAGCATTAGTCATGAAGGTGAAACCATCCGTTAAGAAGCGTTGTGCCGACTGCAAGATCATCCGAAGACGTGGGGTGGTGCGGGTGATCTGCAAGAACCCAAAGCATAAGCAGCGTCAGGGATAGGGGAGATTCGCTCTGTCGTGGCTGCGTTGGTTACGTATAGAGGAGGAAGACCATGGCTCGTATCGCTGGCGTAGACCTGCCTCGTGACAAGAGGGTGGAAGTTAGTCTGACCTATATCTATGGTATTGGCCGGGCGACCAGCCGCGAGATTCTGGATATCACAGGCATCAGCCCAAACAGTCGCGTGAGCGACTTGACCGAGGCGGAAACCGTCCGGTTGCGTGAAGTGATTGATCGCAACTATCAGGTAGAGGGTGATCTGCGGCGTGAAATCGCCATGAACATTAAGCGGTTGCAGGAAATTGGCTGCTACCGTGGGCTTCGCCATCGCAGGAACCTGCCGGTGTACGGGCAGCGCACACGGACGAATGCCCGCACCAAGCGAGGGCAGCGCAGGACCGTGCCAGGCCGCCGCCGCGCACGGGCCAAGAAGTAGTTGGCGGATAGCCGATAGCCAAAGAGGAGTGACTGGATGCCACCAAAGAGAGTAGGACGGGGCAGGGCGCGGCGCGAGAAGCGGGGAGCAGTGCCTCGCGGCCAGGCTCATGTTCACGCCACATTCAATAATACGATTATCACTATCACTGACCCGGAAGGGAACACTCTGGGCTGGAGCAGCAGCGGTACGGTGGGCTTCAGGGGAAGTCGGAAGAGCACTCCCTATGCGGCACAGCGGGCGGCTCGTCAGGCGGCCAGCAAGGCCAGGGGCGTAGGTATGCGCGAGGTAGATGTCTTCGTGAAAGGCCCTGGCCCGGGACGGGAGGCTGCCATTCGCTCCCTGCTGAATGAGGGATTGAAGGTAACCTCGATTACCGATGTCACGCCGATTCCCCATAATGGTTGCCGTCCGCCAAAGAAACGGCGTGTGTAGAAGTCAGTGCGCAGAACCGCTGTAGGGTAGTTCGTAGGGTACCATGTTTGACGAAGGGGGATGAAGGCCGGCCAGCCGTAAACCTCTTCTTAGTGAGCAGGAGGATACATTGGCTCGATACACAGGGGCTGTCTGCAGACTTTGCCGACGCCAAGGTGAGAAGCTCTTCCTCAAGGGGGAGCGCTGTATGACGAACAAGTGTGCCTTTGAGCGTCGGTCTTATCCGCCGGGGATGCATGGGCCACAGGCGCGATGGCAACGTAGGGCGTCGGACTACTCCGTGCAATTGAAGGAGAAACAGAAGGTTCGTCGTATCTATGGCGTGATGGAGCGACAGTTCCGTCGCTATTTCAGGCAGGCTCAAAGGAGTCCTGGGCTGACCGGGGCCAACCTCATGATCATCTTGGAGCGACGCTTGGACAATGTCGTCTATCGCTTGGGCTTCGCTGATTCGCGGGCCCAGGCCAGACAACTGGTCTGCCACGGCCATCTTGATGTGAACGGGCGCAAGACTGACATTCCGTCTTTCTTGTGCAAGCCTGGCGACGAGATCCGTGTGCGTTCCCGCAGCCTTGGCAACGTGTACTTCAAGGATAGGGCGCGGATTCTGGGCCAGCGTCCGGTGCCCGGATGGATCAACCTGAACCCGGAGCAGATGTCAGGGAAGGTGTTGAGCATTCCCACACGCGATGAGATCGACACGCGGCTGAAGGATCAGCTAGTCGTCGGGTACTACAGCCGCTAGTGTAGTACGAGTTCTTGTCAGGAGAGCATGGACTGTTGTGGGAAAGGGCTGGGGCGGTTGTGTTTGAGCCTGTAAGCCCTCTACGGTCGAGGAGGCGAGCTTTGTTGAGTTTCGTATTGCCGAAGGTCGAACGCGAAGCCAGCTCTCAGAACTACTGCCGGTTTGTCATCGGGCCGCTGGAAAGCGGCTATGGTATAACCCTGGGCAATGCCCTGCGGCGCATACTGCTGTCTTCTCTGCCTGGAGCGGCAGCGACTTCCATTCGGGTCAGCGATGTCAGCCATGAGTTCTCTGTCATCCCGCATGTAAGGGAAGACACCACTTGGCTAATCCTCAACGTCAAGCAGTTGCGATTCAGGCTCGATGAGGACATACCGGAAGCGGTGACGGTGCGGATCGAGGTGCGCGGAGAAGGCCCCGTTTCAGGGGGGGACATTGTCTGTCCTCCTGGCGTGGAAGTGGTCAATCCCGAGTTGCTGTTGCTCACAGCGGATTCCAGCGAAGCTGAGCTGGACATTGAGATGACCGTGGACCGGGGCCGAGGCTATCTCTCCACGGAAGACCGTGACGGTGCTCGCATGGCCCTGGGGGAGATTCCGGTGGATGCCATCTTCAGCCCTGTCCGCCGCGTCCGCTACAACGTGGAGCGGGCGCGCATCGGCCACGAAAGCGGCTACGACAAGCTGTTGCTGGATGTCTGGACCGACGGGACCATCACGCCGGACGATGCACTTCGCCAGAGCGCCCAGTTGCTCGTGCAGCATCTTGTGCTCATCAGTGGCGTGGAAGTGGTTCTGCCCGAAGAGGCGGCAGTGGAGGAAGAGGGTATCCCCAGCGCGCTCTACGAGCAGGAGATTGAGGTACTGGGGTTGAATGTGCGCGTCTACAACTGTCTGCGCAGGGCGGGTATCATCACTGTGGGCGAAGTTCTGGAGAGCCTGTCCAAGGGCGAAGACGAGCTACTGAGCATCCGCAATTTCGGTTCCAAATCATTGGACGAGTTGAAGGAACGGCTCCTGGAGTTGAAGCTGATGCCGTCTGCTCAGCCGGGAGAGGGTGAGGGTGTGGCTGGGGAAGTGACGGAAGGGCCGCCGGTGGCTGAAGAAGAAGCGCCCGGAGTGGAAGAGGAGGAGGTGGCTCGTCCGGAACAGGCTAGAGCGGTGGAGGAAGAAGGGGAGGAAGTGCTCCCTGATGTGTCGGAAACGGAGGCTGCCGAGGAAGAGGATGAGGCTGTAGAGGAGATCGCAGACGAAGCCGCCGCCGTGGGTGAGGAAGTGGAAGAAGGCCTCCGGCTTGATGAGCAGTTGGCGGCAGCGCTGCGCAAGGCGATGATGGGAGGCGGTGCAGGTAGGTAGGGAGAACTTGGACGGAGAACTTGGACCATGAGACATCGAGTAGCAGGACGCAGATTGGGACGTTCCACAGGGCATCGCCGAGCTCTGTTCAGAAACCTGATAACCGAACTGTTCCGTCATGAACGGATCAAGACGACGGAGGCCAAAGCCAAGGCCATCCGAGCCCAGGCGGAGAAGATGATCACCACTGCCAAGCGGGGCCAGCGTGCCGATGGCAACGCGCTACACGCCCGACGTCGGCTGGTTGCGGCGCTGAACGATCCGCTGATAGCCAAGAAGGTGTTCGATGATCTCGCCGTGCGCTTCGAAGATCGGCCAGGAGGGTATACGCGCATCCTGAAGCTGGGCCCCCGCAAGGGCGATGGGGCCAAGATGGTGCTGATCGAACTGGTGGAGTAACGAGAAGCTCGGGGCAGGGGACAGGGACAGATTGATATAATGGCGAGCGACGGCGGATGGGCAGGGAGCTACAGGAAGCGTACGCAGGGCCAGTTCGCAAGTACCGGGCGACGGTCGAGTACGACGGTACTGACTATCACGGTTTTCAGATCCAGGCGGACAAGCCCACAGTTCAGGGAGCTATTGAAGGATCGCTGGCCCAGACCGTGAAGGAGGCTGTCCGCATCGTCGGCGCCGGACGCACGGACAGCGGTGTGCATGCCCTTGGCCAAGTGATCAGTTTTCGCGTGGCCTGGCACCATTCGCTGGGCGATTTGCAGCGGGCGCTCAATGCGAGGTTGCCGCGGGACATCGTCATCCGCGGACTGGAGCATGCGCAGGAGGATTTCCATCCGCGGTTCAGCGCTCGCAGCCGAGTGTACCGCTACACGGTGCTGAATCAGCCTTTGCGGTCGCCGCTGGCGCGGCACTTTGCCCATCAGTTGACCGAGCCATTGAATCTGTCGGCGATGAACGGGGCTGCATCTCTTCTGCTGGGCCGTCACGATTTCGCCACTTTTGGCAACCCGCCTCAGGACGGGAGTACCGTGCGCGAGGTGATGCAGGCAGCGTGGACGCAGGCGGGCGACTGCTTCTGCTTCAACATTGAGGCCAATGGTTTTCTGCGGCGCATGGTGCGCACGATAGTGAGCGCTCTGTTGGTGGTGGGACAGGGACGGATGGCAAAGGAGGGCATCGCTGCACTGTTGGCAGCGCGAGATCGGAGTCGGTCGCTGCCCCCGGCGCCGGCCTGTGGCCTCTGTTTGATGCAGGTAAAGTACTGAAGTGAGGGATTCCAGAGTGAGGACATATTCAGCTAAGGCTTCCGACATACAGCGGGAGTGGTGGGTGGTGGATGCTGCTGGCCAGACGCTGGGCCGCATGGCCACCAGGATCGCCACGATACTGAGGGGCAAGCACAAGCCCATGTACACGCCGCACATGGATTGCGGCGACCATGTCATCGTCATCAACGCGGGCAAGATTCAGGTCACAGGCAAAAGACTGGATCAGAAGGTGTACTATCGCCATTCGGGCTATCCAGGTGGTCTGAAGAGCATCACCTTGCGGGATCAGCTTCAGAAGCATCCCACGCGGGCTATCCAACTGGCGGTACGTGGCATGCTGCCCAAGAACCGTCTGGGGCGGCAGATGATCAAGAAGTTAAGGGTATACGCTTCCGACACGCATCCTCACGAGGCGCAGCAGCCCAAGGTGCTGGAACTGTAGGAGCTTATCTCTTCTTTTTTCAGGGAGGAACTTAGAGAATGTCGGCCAGGTATTACGAGGCAGTGGGACGGCGGAAGACGGCCACGGCGCGGGTGCGGCTCTACGCTGGCACGGGTCGGATCGTCGTGAACGACAGGGAACTGGACGAATACTTCCCTCGCCTGGGGGATCGGTACCATCTCTTGGAGCCGCTGGAAGCCACCGGGAACAAGGATAGCTTCAACATCACCGTGCTGGTCAAGGGAGGAGGCCCCAGCGGTCAGGCGGGCGCGGTGCGGCACGGCATTGCCCGAGCGTTGGTAGTCGCCGATGAGAACCTGCGCAGACCGCTGCGCCGTGGTGGTTTCCTCACTCGCGATGCGCGCATGAAAGAGCGCAAAAAGTACGGCCTCAAGCGAGCGCGCAAGGCACCGCAGTACACCAAGCGCTAGGCATGGAGCGATCACGCATCAAGTGATCCAGTTGTGCATCTGTGTGGGTCGTGGTACACGCACCACGTGACACGTACTGCGTACTACGTGTGGCGTGGTGCGCTTTGCATTCTGCGCCATGATTGGAGGTCAAGGGACAATGCCCCGCGTGGGGATACTGACCGTCAGCGACCGCAGCCATCGAGGCGAGCGAAAAGACCTCAGCGGGCCGGCCATCAGGGAGGTGGTGCTGGAGCGGCTGGAAGGTGCTCAGGTGGAGGTGGAGGCAGTGGTGCCTGATGAGTTGGACATCATCCGCGGCTCTTTGGTGGCTTGGGCAGACGAGGTAGCGTTGGACCTCATCCTGACCACCGGAGGCACAGGGTTTGGGCCGCGGGATGTGACGCCGGAGGCGACTCGCTCAACCCTGACACGAGAAGCTCCCGGCTTGGTCGAGGCCATGCGGGCGGCCAGCTTGCAGATCACGCCGCACGCCATGCTGAGTCGGGCGGTTGCTGGCGTCCGTGGTCGCACGCTGATCGTCAATTTGCCCGGTAGCCCCAAGGCGGTGCGGGAGAACCTGGAGGTCATCCTGCCTGCACTGCCCCACGCGCTGGCGCTGCTGCGGGGCGAGACGCCGGATGGGTAGAGCGACTCCGCCGAAAGAAGCCAGAAGCCGTCAGCGGATTGAGCGGATGAAACGGATAGAAGTGGCAGAAAAATCGAAGGGGGATCTGCTATGAGATCACGTTCCAAGTATCGCTGGTTCGTCGTTGGCGTGTTCTTCGCCTTCATGTTGCTCCACCAGGCCGACAAGTTGCTCATTGGGCCGCTCACTACCCCTATCATGGAGACGTTCCAGATCAACGAGGCCCAGATGGGGGCTGTGTTCACCGGAGCGCTGATCGTCGGAGCGATCCTTTACCCGCTGTGGGGCGTTCTGTACGACCGCTACGCACGGGCCAAGCTGCTGGCCTTGGCCAGTTTGATCTGGGGAGCCACGACCTGGCTCAGCGCCATTGCCCCCACCTATCCGGCTTTCCTGGCCACGCGTGCTTCGACGGGAGTTGACGACTCCAGTTACCCTGGCCTCCACAGCCTGATCTCCGACTACTTCGGGCCGCAGGTGCGGGGGAAGATCTACGGGCTATTGCAGCTCACCGCTCCTCTGGGCTACATGTTGGGGATGGTGCTGTCCTTGCTGTTGAGCGATGTCGTGGGCTGGCGCGGCGTGTTCTACATCACCGGAGCGCTCGGCGTCCTGCTGGCTATCGTGATCTTCTTCGGCGTGCGCGAACCGCCGCGTGGCAGGAGCGAGCCGGAGCTGGCAGACCTGGAAGAGATTGGCATCTACCGTTTTGACTGGAAGATCGCCCGGGGACTGTTCCGCAAGCGCAGCCTCGTTCTCCTGTTCATCCAGGGCTTCTTTGGCGTCTTCCCCTGGAACGTCATCACCTACTGGTTCTTCCGCTACTTGGAAACGGAGCGCGGCTATTCCTCGGACGCCGTGTTGACGACGATGGTGGTGGCGGTGGCGGTGCTGGCTTCCGGCTATTTCATCGGCGGGGCGGCAGGGGATTTCCTGTTCAAACGCACGCTCCGCGGTCGCCTTTTCGTCAGCACGACCGCTGTGCTCCTGGGAGCCGTCCTGATCTTCATCGCTATGAACGTCCCTGTAGACAATCGTGGGCTTTTCCTGGTGATGCTGAGCATCACTGCGCTGTTCATCCCCTTTGCTGCGCCCAACGTGATTTCCACGGTCTACGACGTCACCTTGCCGGAGGTGCGCAGCACGGCGCTGGCCATTCAAATGTTCATCGAGTCAGCCGGAGCAGCGCTAGCCCCCCTCCTCGCCGGCCTGATCGCTGTGCGGTCATCGCTCAAGGATGCGATTCTGATCATCTGTGTGTCGGCCTGGGTGCTTTGCTTCATCTTCTTTGCCGTCACCGCCTACCTGGTTCCCAGGGACATCAATACGCTGCGCGGCCAGATGCGCCGGCGTGCGGAGCAGGAAATGGCCGCTCAGGCGAGCCGGTCCGCTTGATGGGCTTATGGAGAAACAGGGCTCTCCTTTGATCAATCCACCGTCAGGGTCTTGCTCAGGTTGCGGGGGAAGTCGGGGTCGTAGCCTCGCAACAGGCTGAGCCGATAGGACAGCAGTTGCAGTGGTAGGGTGGCCAGCACTGGGTTGAACAGCGGGCCAGCCTGGGGCAGCACGATCAGGTCGTGGACGTTCGTCCGTAGCCGCTCGTCCTCCTCCCCGATGGCGATGGCTCGTCCGCCGCGGCAGGTGGTCTCGTTGATGCCGCTGACCAGGAGCGGCACATCCTCCGGCCCGGTGACGAAGATGACGGGGTAGCCATCGTGCACGGCGGAGAGCGGCCCGTGCTTGAACTCGGTGGAAAGCATCCCCTCGCAGTGGGTGTAGGTGACCTCTTTGAGCTTTAATGCACCTTCCAGCGCAATGGGGTAGGTGAGGCCATAGCCCAGGCAGTACAGGTCGTCTTGGTGCGCCAAGTCCGCTTCCAGTGCTGCCACCTGCGGCTCGGTGGCCACCAGTGTGTCCTGCAGCAAGTCCGGCAACTGAGCCATGCGCTCGGTGGAATGACCTCCCATGCGCAGCGCCAGGAACAGGAAGGCCACTATCTGGTTAGTGAAGGTCTTGGTGGCCGGCACGCTGATCTCGTAGCCGCAGGCCAGCGGAAGATACCGCTCGCTCTCGTGCATGAGGGTGGAGCCGAGGACGTTGACCAGGCTGAGGATGTGCATCCCCTGCTGCCGTGCTACCGCAATGGCGTTGAGCACGTCTTTCGTTTCCCCGCTCTGGCTGACGAAGATCCCCACGTCCTCCGGCCCCACCGCTGGCCCGTATTGAGGGATGAACTGAGGGGCCAGGACGGGGCTGGCCGCGCGGCCAGCCAGGCGGGCCAGGTAGACCGATCCCAGCAAGCAGGCGTGATAACTGGTGCCGCAGCCGACCAGGTAGAGGTGGCGCGCTGTGGCCATGCGCTCAATCATCTGCGAGACGTGGGGAGCTGCCTCCATGAGATGAACCAGTTCAGCCACTACTTGAGGCTGCTCGTGGATCTCCTTCAGCATGAAGTGGGGGTAACCTCCCTTCTCGGCCGCCTCCATGCTCTCGGTGGCGATCTCCATCTCTCGCTCGATGGGCGCGCCGTCTTCCACTCGCCGTAGTTCCACACGGTCGGCCCAGAGGATGACGATTTCGCCGTCTTGCACCCGCAGGATGCGGCGGGTGAGCGGCAGGATGGATGGCAAGTCGGAGGAAACGCAGGTGGCCCCCTCGACGAGGCCAACTACCAAGCCGGAGCCCTTCTTGAGCGCGTATAGCCGATCTTCGCCGACCCGTCCGATGACGAAGGCGTAGTCCCCTTCCAGATCGTGGTAGGCGCGACGGATCGCTTCCACCATGTCGTATCCCTGATCCACGTACCGCTCCACGGCATGGACACAGGACTCACCGTCGTTGATGGAGCGGACGGTCATCCCCTCGGCGATGAACTGCTGGCGCAGTTCGGCGTTGTTGACCACGTTGCCGTTGTGAGCGCCCACCAGATCGCCGTCGGAGTCCAGGTGAGGTTGGGCATTGACCGGGGAAGGGCCACCGAAGGTGGCCCAACGCAGTTGGACGATGCCCCGCCGGCCGGTCATCTCAGCGAGCCTCAACCGCTCTGCCACGTCGTTCACCTTCCCGACGTCCTTGCGCAGGTCCGTCGTGCCATCGTCCAGCAGCGTGGCGCAGCCTACCGAATCGTACCCTCTGTACGAAAGCCGCTGCCCGGCCGCGATGAGTACGGGTCCGAGTTGTTGCTCCTTGTCAGTGACAATGCCGAAGATGCCGCACATATCTCTCCTCGTGTGTTCCTTATTGGGTCAGCCGGTGTCCGTTAGCGAGAACGGACAACGACGGCAGACAGTATAGCACATTCGTCTTGACTCGTCAAAGGGTTTCGCGGGAACGGGTATCATTCAGAATCGTGGGGGAACCTTGCTTGCGCCCTCCCCCACCTCGTCAGCGGAACAGCGGAACGAGCGGAAAATGCGTGAGGGAGTTGCACTCCCGATTGGGTGCTCGGAGTGCAACTCCTCGCCATCGGGGGAGGGCAAGGGTGATGAGGGGGCTCACCGAATACCCGACGTGAGGGAGTTGCACTCCCGATCAAGTGCTTGGAAGGAGCATGGCCCAAGTGGAACAACACGCCGAGAAAGCCTACGAGCATGTCATCTACCTGGCTGAGACCATCGGCGGGCGGGGGAGCTGCACGGCCCAGGAGCGGCAGGCGGCCGAGTATGGTGCCCAGCAACTGCGAGCGCTGGGTGCGCAGAAGGTGCGCGTAGAACCGTTTCGCGGTGCGCCGTCCACCTATCGCCCCTACGCGCTGGCCTTCGCGGCTGCGCTGCTGGGAACGTGCCTGGCCTGGTGCGGGGGACGGAGGGGCATGGCCCTGGCGGCGCTGCTGAGCGGGCTGGGAACCTGGGGCATGCTGGCGGAGAGCGACTTCACTGCCAACTGGGCGCGGCGGCTGTTGCCCCGCGGCAAGAGTCAGAACGTGGTGGGCATCGTGTCTGCTGCCGGGAAGCCCGCTCGGAGCGTCGTCCTCGCCGCTCACCTGGACACCCACCGCACGCCGGTTTTCTATTCCTCTGCGGCCTGGCAACGGCTCTTCAGCCTCTTGGTGGGGTTGGCCTTCGTCAGCATGGCCATCGGCGCGTTGCTCTACTTGCTGGGAGCCGTAACCGGCTGGGGCGGGGTGCGCTGGGGCGGGCTGGTCATGGCGGCCATGGAACTGTTCGCTCTGACCCTGTGCCTGCACGCCGACTTCACCCCCTTCTCGCCCGGAGCCAACGACAACGGATCCGGTGTCGGTTCGGTGCTAGCGCTGGCTGCCCGGCTGGTACGAGAACCATTGCCGCGCACGGAGGTCTGGCTGCTACTGACTGGCTGCGAGGAGGCGGCGTCTTATGGCATGGTCGCTTTCCTCGACGCCCATGGCGGCGAACTGCAGGACGCGTCCTTCGTCATCCTGGATCAGGTGGGAATGGGCAAGGTGAGCATGCCTGTGCCCGAAGGACTCATCATGCGCCAGCGACCTCATCCTGAGATGCTGGCCCTGGCCCGGCGGGTGGCGGCGACGCACCCTGAGTTGGGCTTCAGCGAGCACTTCGGAGCGGCCTACACCGACGCGGCGGTAGCGCACAAGCGGGGCTTCAAGGCCCTCTCGCTGGACGCTATGCCTGCTGAGGGCGCTACACAGATGTACTGGCACCAGATGACGGACACGCCAGAGCACGTGGAGGTCGAGGCGCTACGCGACGTGCACCTGTTTGTGTGGGAGATGCTGCAGGAGGCTGATGCGGGTGTGGGAAGCTGATTGCTCCAGAGTGGGGAGGTCGGCTTCGATGACGTGAAGTTGTCCACGATGAGGAGATATGGCTTCGTTTGATGTTGTCAGGAATCAGAATCCGATAGCTCATGGCTATACTTTTCCAGCAGCACATCAACGGATTGGTAGCGTCCCGCGGCAAGGTTTGCTTCCGAGGTTTGGATTGTTTCTCGAATGGCCGGGTGCTGAAGTAGCAACACGTCATCCAGAACATCCTCATCCAGGCAAGAGACCAGGCGATAAGGTTTGCTGTCTTTGGTGATGAGGAGGTCGTCAGCTATGTTCAGTACAGCTACGGGATTGGTTTCCAGTTCTTCCAGAGTGATTGTTCTCATGATAATCTCCTCCTTCTCCTCCTTCTCATCTTCGCGTTCGGGTTCGCAGACCCTCGAATCTGCAGCTCAAAGTCTTCGTTATGATTATACTATACTCCCTGCACCGAGACAACTCCGCTCCTCATCTGCTGTCGGCGCCGGTTGCCTCCAGCGCCTGCTCGCCGGCCGCCCACATCACCTCCAGCAGCGGCGATTGGCCGGTACACAGTTTGAAGGCCCGCTCTCCCTGGGGTACTAGCATCTGCACTCCGTTGATGGTCACCGCTTCGGCCAGCCGCGCCTGCCGCAACAGCTTCGTCTCCTTGGGCCGGTAGATCAGATCATAGGCCAGCAGGTGAGGTGGAAAGGCCAATACCTCCGGCCAGAGGGAAGCCTCTGGACCTTCGTCGTGAGGCCACATGCCGGCGGGGGTGGTGTTGACCAGGAGGTCGCTGCACGCGGCTTCCACGGCGAGGGTGGTGGGCAGACCGGTGGTGGATTGAGAGTACACCTCAGGTGTACCGCTCCACCCTGAAGCGATAGAGCTGCACTGGCTCGTCGGCGTCCAGCCACGCTTTGCGGCGGGCGATTTCCACCTGGTACTCGACCGTATCCACGCCCTCCAAATCTGGCAGCAGCAGCCCGCGCTTCCGGGGACTGCGCTTGGACTGCACAATGACGCCGTAGCGCTTGGGGTCTAGTTCATCCAGGCTCTGAACGGGCTCTGGCTCGGTGAGCACGTCCACCTTGATGTTCAGCTCCGCTAGTTCATCGGGGGCCACGGGTGGAAAGCGGGGATCGCGGGTGGCCGCGCTGACGGCGTTGCGGATCACCTCCTTGGCCAGATTGTCCTGGGCGGGCTCGATGGTGCCGATGCAGCCGCGCAGCCTCCCGTGAGCATGAAGGGAGACGAAGCTGCCTGCTCGCCGCTGCATCTCCGGCGTCAACTCCTCTGGCGGCTCCGGCATGCGCCCTTCGCGCACGTACATCTCGATGGTCTCTTGAGCCAGCTTAACTAGTGGGTGCATCTCTCCTCCTGGCAACCTGCAACGTGAAACTCGAGGCCCGAAACTCGAAACCCAAGATCCGAGACTACAGCCTCCCCAGTATCTGCCGCGCGATCACCAGTCGCTGGACCTCCGACGTCCCCTCACCGATGGTGCATAGCCGCTGATCTCGGTACATGCGCTCCACGTCGTACTCCCGCATGTAGCCGTAGCCGCCGTGGATCTGGACAGCCTTGAAGCAAGCCCGCTCGGCCACCTCCGAGGCGTAGAGCTTGGCCATGGCCGCTTCCTTTGTGAAGCGCACTCCCTGGTCTTTGAGCCAGGCAGCGCGGCTACTGACTTACCTTGGCAAGCAGCCCACACGCGAAACAGCCTTCTGCTTTGTCGTTCTTACGAGGCTACTCCGCTGGGCAGACGTTTCTGGGGCAAGAGATCGATCAATCCTCGTAATGCGCGATTGACCGTTTCCGAATCCGGGAAATAGGTGCGGACATCGGGGGCGAGGATGACGGTCCCCTCCGGCAAGGCAAAGTCCCTCGTTTCGGTTGTTCCATCCATCTTGTGGACAACAACCTGATAGCCACGTTGGTATGCCCGATAGTGTTTGCCACGAATGCCATCAGAAAAATCATACTCTGGTAACATCTCGTCGTCTGTCCGTTGCTCAGATAGTTTGCCGTTCATACTGTCTCCGTTCAGCCGGTGTCGCTTTCCGGCAATTGATGATGCGAATGCGTATGCCGCGTTCCGTGTAGACAACTACGAGGGTACGCCCGCTCGCGGACAGTCCAATGTCGATGAAACGATCTTCCTCGTCCGAATGTTCGATGTCGAAGATAGTGATAGCGTCGGGATCGCCAAAGATGGTTACGGCTTCCTCGAAACTGATACCATGCTTACGTACATTTGCTAGGGCTTTTGCTTCGTCCCACTCAAATCTTAGGTCCATACCCTTCTCTCATCATAGCGGGGAATGCAATGGGCGACACCCTAACGAATAGGGATTCATGTGGCGCGAAGCCGCCACATAATCCAGAGTTGGACTAAGCAGGCTGCACCTATTGTACTCCTATTTGGAGTTGAAGGCAAGACGCTTGATCGGGGAGCCGTGCAGTGGAACCGAAATCGCCGAAAGCCGATAGTCAGTCGCTCCCCTGGAAGAAAGACCCGTTATGCTCTCATCGGAACTAGAACTTCCCCAGTATCTGCCGCGCGATCACCAGTCGCTGGACCTCCGACGTCCCCTCACCGATGGTGCATAGCCGCTGATCTCGGTACATGCGCTCTACATCGTACTCCCGCACGTAGCCGTAGCCGCCGTGGATCTGCACAGCCTTGAAGCAAGCCCGCTCGGCCACCTCGGAAGCGTAGAGCTTGGCCATGGCCGCTTCCTTTGTGAAGCGCACTCCCTGGTCTTTGAGCCAGGCGGCGCGGTAGACCATCAGCCGGGCGGCTTCGATCTCCGTGGCCGTGTCCGCCAGCATCCACTGGATGGCCTGGAACTTGGCGATGGGCTGGCCGAACTGCACCCGCTCTTTGGCATAGGCCAGCGCCCGCTCGTAACTCCCCTGCGCCAATCCCAGGGCCATGGCCCCTATGGCGATGCGCCCGGCGTCGAGGACGATCAGGAATTGCTTGAACCCCTCCCCCTCTCGGCCCAAAACGTTCTCCCTGGGGATGCGACAATCCTCGAAGAAGAGCTGGGAGGTCACGGAACTTTTCAGGCCCATCTTCTCCTCGTCCCTTCCGGGGTGAAAGCCGGGAGTTCCCTTCTCCACGATAAAATTGGAGATGCCACGATGGCCCTTTTGGGGGTCCGTCACGGCGGCGACAACCATCACATCGGCGATGGAGCCGTTGGTGATGAAAACCTTCTGGCCGTTCAGAACCCATTCGTCACCGTCCAGGATGGCTCTGGTCTTGATGGCCACTGCGTCGCTCCCCGCCTCTGGCTCGGTGAGGGCGAAGGCCCCCAGCTTCTTGCCGCGCGCCAGCGGCACCAAGTATTTTCGCTTCTGCTCTTCACTGCCAAACTGGCAGATGGCCTCGCTGGCAAGGGAGATGTGAGCGTCGAGGGTGATGGCGGTAGAGCCGCAGACGCGGGCGATTTCCTCCATGGCGATGGCGAGGCAGACCGTGTCGGCCCCGGCGCCGCCGTATTCCTCGGCGATGGGCAGCCCCAGCAAACCCAGCGGCCCCATCTTGCGGAAGATTTCCCAGGAGAACTCTCCCGTGTGGTCTCGCTCCTGGGCCGAGGGCTTGATCTCGTTTTCGGCGAAGTCCCGCACCATCTCGCGGGTCATGCGCTGTTCTTCGGTAAGCTCGAAGTGCATTGTTTGACTCCTTGAGGAAGGAAACAGGTGAACAAGGGAACAAGGAAACAAGGGGGTAGCAAGGGACAAGGTTGCCTTGTCTACTTGTCTACTTATGTACTTGTCTACTCCGTGGCGAACACGCCCAGGATCTCTCCGTAGTACACACGATGGAAGTCACCGCGCGGGTAGTAGGCGGAGATGATCTTCGGCGCGAACGTTTCGGGGAGGACGTCGTTCTTCTGTACCACGCGACACTCGTAGACCCACGGGCAGGGATCAATGGTCACGCTCTGCACCTGCTGGCCAGGGCTGCTGGCGATGTCGAATTCGGCGAACTTGTTCACATCGCGCCCGCTGCGCGTCCCGCAGAAATCCACGAATGCTCGCATGTCCGGCGACGGCACGTTGACGGTGAACTCCCCCGCGTCCTCGATGAACTGGTGGGTGAAGCGGGAGGGGCGCACCAGCACGGTGAACATGGGCAGGCCCCACACGACGCCCACCGTGCCCCAGCCAATGGTCATGACGTTGGATTCGCCGGAGCGCTTGGTGGCCGCCAGCAACAGGCCGGCGTCGTCCAGGCAGTCTACCATGTCGGCGAAACGATACGTGTACGGAACTTCGATGCGGTTGATCATGATACTCGGTCTCCTCTCTAGAATTGAATTAGGTTTCCCAGCACATGCTGGGCGAACAGGCCGGCCAGCGGCGGCACGACGAGGGTAGCGATGACGCGCACCAGCGCCACTTTGGGGCCGATGAGGGCTACCTCCATGGGCAACCGGGCCACGGACCAGAGCGACCAGGCGCTGACGAACCCGACCACAGCTCCGAGGCTCGCCTCCGCCTGGTAGAGCGAGCCCACGATGGGAAACACGGCGTAAGGCCCACCTGGCGTCAGGCCGCCAGCGATGCAACCCAGGATGATGCCTTTGAGGCCGGATTCTGCCCCCAGCCATTGTTGGATGATCTCCTTGGGGATCAACACCTGGACCATCCCGGCTATGGCGAAAGAGGCCAGGAGCAGCAGCAGGTTGTTGGAGAGCATCCGTCCACCACTTGTCAGCCCCTTCCAGTGCACGCCTCCGCGGAAGTAGGCCACGACGGTCAAGATGATGGCCAAAGCGATCATGATCAGCGTGGCGGTATCCATTCGCTTGTGTCCTCCTTTCGGTCGTGACTTCATCGCAGCGTTTCCTCGTAAGCTTCCAGCAGCTTTTCCGCCGCCTTTCTCCACGTGAACCGCTTCGCCCACGCCAGTCCCTTCTCGATCATCTCTGCTCGTAGCTCCTCATCCTCCAGAGCTCGCAGCATGGCGGCGGCTAGCCCTTCGATGTCTTCGGCATCCACCTTCAGCGCCGCGTCACCTACGGTTTCGGGCAGTGAGGGGCGATTGGAGCAGACGACCGGCGTGCCGCA
>DFBV01000191.1:8850-9989 GCA_002366755.1 Anaerolineales bacterium UBA3071 | reverse complement strand
TGATGCTGACGAAATTCGAGGCTTATTTCGATGGTGAGTACTGGTGCGCCCGGGGTATTGGTGCAGATGTGTTCACTCAGGGGGCGTCCCTCGATGAGTTGATGAGCAACATCCGTGAGGCGGCTGAGTTACACTATCACTGTGCCAGATCATCGGACGATAGCCAAAGGCACTTTGAGCGATATCCTTACGGCTGTCAGTCGAGCAACAGGAGAGCCGAAGAAGAGCTTGATCGAGATGTTGTGAAACCATGAGCGAAAAAACATTGACCTTCCAACAAGTCATCATGCGGCTACAGCAATTCTGGTCTGAGTACGGATGCCTCATCTGGCAGCCGTACAGCGAGAAGGTGGGCGCGGGCACCATGAACCCGGCCACCGCGCTGCGCGTCCTCGGCCCGGAGCCGTGGAACGTGGCCTACGTCGAGCCTTCCTACAGAGCTGACGACGGGCGCTACGGCCAGAACCCCAACCGTATGCAGATGTTCCTCCAGTACCAGGTGATCCTCAAGCCAGATCCTGGCAATCCACAGGAACTGTACCTGCAAAGCCTGGAGGCCATCGGCATAAAGCGCCGCCAGCACGACATCCGATTCGTGGAAGACAACTGGAAGGCTCCAGCGCTGGGCGCGTGGGGTCTGGGCTGGGAGGTGTGGCTGGACGGCATGGAGATCACCCAGTTCACCTACTTCCAACAGTCAGGCGGGTTTCCTCTTGACCCGGTGGCCGTGGAGCTGACCTATGGCCTGGAGCGCATCGTCATGTACCTGCAAGGGGTGCGCAGCGTCTGGGAGATTGATTGGGACGGTCAGCGCACCTACGGCCAGGTGCTGCTGCCGCAGGAGATCGAGCACTGCAAGTACAACTTCGACCACGCCGACGTCGAGCGGCTGAAGCAGATGTACAATCTCTTCGAGGCCGAGGCACAGAACGCGCTGGTCGCCAACCTGGTGACCCCCGCCCACGACTACGTGCTGCGCTGTTCACACACCTTCAACGTGCTTGATGCCCGCGGCGCCATTGGCGTTACCGAGCGAGCCAGCTATTTCGCCCGCATGCGCGACCTGTCGCGGCAGGTGGCGGAAGCCTACGTCGCGCAGCGCGAGCAGTTGGGCTTCCCGTTCCTGAAGCACGAACCGG
>DFBV01000191.1:6911-8725 GCA_002366755.1 Anaerolineales bacterium UBA3071 | reverse complement strand
AAGGCGGTGCCCAAGCTGCTGAAGGAACTGCGGTTGGAGCACGGCAACATTCAGGTCACGGGCACGCCGCGCCGGCTCGTGGTCTTCGTGGAGGAACTCGCCACGCGGCAGCGGAACGAGGAACAGGAAGTCAAGGGGCCACCGGCCAGCGCGGCCTTCGACGCCGAGGGCCGCCCCACGCGGGCGGCTGAGGGCTTCGCCCGCAGTCAGGGTGTACGCGTCGAGGAATTGCAGCTCCGCAGCACGCCCAAGGGAGAGTGGGTCTTCGCCATGAGGCGGGAACCGGGGCGGCCTGCCGCTGAGGTGCTGCGCGACGCGCTGCCCCAGCTCATCGCCAGCTTGCGCTTCGACATGAACATGCGCTGGAACCAAACGAACGTCGCCTTCTCCCGCCCCATCCGCTGGTTCGTGTCGCTGCATGGCGAACAGCTCATTCCCTTTGAGTATGCGGGCGTAGTGAGCGGCCGCACCACCCGTGGCTTGCGGCCATTGGGCTCACCGGCCATTGAACTGACGCAGGCGGGCGACTACTGGCAGGCGATGACCGACAGCGGCATTGTCGTCCGGCGGGACGAGCGGTGGGAGAGCGTGCGCAGCCAGGTGGACGCGCTGGCCTCCGAGGTCGAGGGCGTGATCGCTGACGATCCGGCGTTGCTGGACGAAGTGACCGATCTCGTCGAGCAGCCGGTGGCGCTGCGCGGCCGCTTCGACCCCGACTACCTTCGCTTGCCCAAGGACGTGCTCATCACGGTGATGAAGAAGCACCAGCGCTACTTCGCCGTCGTCAATGACCAGACGGGCGAACTGATGCCCCATTTCATCGCCGTGTGCAATGGGAAGCCCTCGCACCCGGACATCGTGCGCACCGGCTACGAGGAAGTGCTGCGAGCTCGCTACGCCGACGCCACCTTCTTCTACGAAGCCGATACGGTCAAGCCGCTGGAAACGTTCACGCCCCGGCTGGCGACCCTCACCTTCCAGGAGCGATTGGGCTCCATGCTGGACAAGGTGAAGCGCTTGGAGAAGCTGATGCCTGTGCTTGCCAAGCGCTTGGGCCTCACGGCAGAGGAGCGGGCCACGGCACTGCGAGCGGCAACGCTTTGCAAGTCGGACCTGGCCACGCAGATGGTGGTGGAGCTGACCAGCCTGCAGGGGGTCATGGGGCGGGAGTACGGATTGACGTCAGGCGAGACAGAGGAGGTGGCGCAGGCTATCTTCGAGCACTACCTGCCCCGCTCCGCTGGCGATCGGCTGCCGGAGAGAAAACCCGGTCTCGTCGTGGGACTGGCCAACCGGCTGGACAGCCTGGCGGGTCTCTTCTCCGTCGGCCTGGCCCCCACCGGCTCGGCCGACCCGTACCACCTGCGCCGCGACGCGCTGGGTATCGTGCAGAACCTCATTCACGCCCAGCTGTCGCTCCCGCTGCGGGAAGCGCTGGCCGAGGCCGCGGCGCTGTTGCCGGTGGAGGCCGGCGACGCGATACTGGATCAGGTGCTGACCTTCATCCGCGATCGGTTCTACGGCTGGCTGCGGCATCGAGGCTTGCCGCACGACGTGGTGGAAGCAGTGCTGGCCGAGCGAGGCGATGACCCCTATCGAGCCTACACAGCAGCGCAGGAGCTGGCCTGCTGGGTCGAGCAGGAGGATTGGAACGAGGTTCTCGTTGCCTATGCCCGCTGCAAGCGCATCGTGCGGCCGCTGGCCGAGCGGTTCGAGTTGGCTCCAGAACACTATGTGGAGCCAGCCACTTGCGATCTGCACGGTGCCTGGGAAGCCGTGCGCCCCACGATCTCTCCCGATGGCCGCGTAGACCC
>DFBV01000191.1:0-6876 GCA_002366755.1 Anaerolineales bacterium UBA3071 | reverse complement strand
GCGGCCCGCCTGGCGCTGGTGCAGCAGATAGCCGCCCTGCCCCACGGCATCGCCGACCTGAGCAAGCTCCAGGGGTTCTAGCGAAATAGGACACGGATCAACACGGATTTCCACAGACTACATACTTCATATCCGTGTTCATCCGTGTGAATCCGTGTCCTAGTTTAGCCGCACAATCGTCGGACTGATGTCCACCTGCTGCATCATCTCTAGCACCTCCTCGTGGCTGAGGGGACGACCTTTGCCCGCCAAAGCGACGAGCAGCGCTTCCATAACGTTAGTGCCGAAGGTGCGCCCCTCCAGGCGCGGCGTTGAGGTGATCAGGTACTTGACGCCCCGCTGGCGCAGCATCTCCATATCCTCGGGGGTGGTGGTGTTGGTGACGATGCTCTTGCCATCCAGCCGCTCCGGAATGTGCCGCCTGATGTAGTTGAAGTCGCCAGCGATGACCGTGGCCCAACGGTACCAGCGCTCCCACTTGGGCACAATGATGTCCTGCTTCTCTCCTATGGGATAGAGCATGCTGAAGGGCAGGTGCCCCAGGACAGGTAACAGCGTTGCTGCCACGATGCGCAGCGTGCGCAATGTTCTGATGGGAATGGGCAACCCCAGGGAGAACATGAGATCGCAATAGACCGTATCGTAGCCAGCATCGTGGAACGACAGCGCCATGTCGAAGCGATCCACGGCGGTGGTGATCATGGCCCGCTTGGGATGCAGCTCGTCGCCGATTTCTGCCTCCACCCGCTGCATCACCCCCCGCTCCACGATGCCGCGCACGCCGTCGCCATCCACCAATGGTGTCTGCTGCACATCTTGCACTGTCTTGCGAGCGGCGTGGAGGGGGTAGTACTTGTCGTACACCCGCAACCCCAAGTCCATGCCGCCGACGCCGAAGGCATCCACCTTGCCGTCCAGTTCACGATAGAGTTGACGGGTGCGTGCTACATCTCCGTCGCAGCCGATACGCTCAATGAGCACCGGCTGTCCCAACAATTCCAGTTCCAGACGATGATCCCGCCTGGAACTGCCTAAGCTGACGCTGACCACTCGTTTCATAGGCTTTGCCATCCTTTCCGTTTCGGCGATCACTCTCGCTTGCTAGAACCCCGATCACGGGCAATGGTTGCAAGGAGAGTCGGGGAAGAGACGAGATTATACCCTGTTTGTCGCCCGTTGACCAATAGAGTGAGTGAGTAAATGATCCCTCTTGAACTCCGAGTGCACAACTTCATGTGCTACCGCGACAACGTGCCGCCGCTGGACCTGCGCGGCCTCCACCTGGCCTGCCTGGCCGGCGACAACGGCCACGGCAAGTCGGCCCTTCTGGACGCCATGACCTGGGCGCTGTGGGGCAAGGCTCGCGCCACCCGCGACGACCAGTTGATCCACCTGGGCCAGACGGAAATGGAGGTGGAGCTGGAATTCCAGCTCGGCCCTCACCGCTATCGCGCGATCCGCAAGCGGGACAGCCGGCGCGGGCAGTCGGTGCTGGAGCTGCAAGGGTGGGCCGATGGCCGCTACCTCCCGCTCACCGAGCCCACCATCCGCCAGACGCAGGCCAAGATCATCGACCTGCTGCGCATGGACTACGAGACATTCATCAACTCCGCCTTCCTGGTGCAGGGACGGGCCGACGAGTTCACCACCAAGCCGCCGGGCGAACGCAAGCGCATCCTGGGCGAGATCCTGGGGCTGAGCATCTACGATGAGTACGCAGAGCGGGCCAAGGTGCGGGCCAAGGCCAAGGCGCAGGAGGCGGCGGAGCTCACCGCCCAGATCCGGGAGATAGACCGAGAGTTAGAACGGCTGCCGGAATACGAAGCGCAATTGCAGGAAGCTGAGGCGGCAACGACCGAGTTGGGCGAGCAACTGCGCAATGCAGAGGCGGAGCAAAAGCAACTGCAAATGGCTCGGCAAACCCTCCTCCATCAACAGCAACAATTAGAAGAGTTGAAGACACGGTTGGCGCAGGGGGAACGAGAACTGGCGGAGATCGCCGAGCAACTGCGCTCCGCACAAGCGCAGGTGGCCAGTTGCGAGGAGACGCTGGCGCAGCGAGAGGAGATCGAGGCGAAGTACGCGGAACTGCTGGCGGCGCGGGAGGCAGGCGAGGGCTGGAATGTTAAACTGGCCGCGCAGAGGCCGCTCATGGAGGAGCGTCGTCAACTGGATAAGGCCATCGGCGAGGCAAAGGGCAAACTGTCGGAAGAACTGGGGAGAGTGAAGGCCCAGGTCAACAATCTGCGGGCTCGTGTGCAGGCGGGCGAGGTGCAAAAAGTACCGTTGGCCAAAGCACAGGCGATGCTGGCGGAGCTGGAAAAGCAGCAGGAGAAGCGGGAAGCGCAGCGCGAGGAACTGGCCGCGCTGGCCGAGGAGGCGGCAACGCTCAAGGCGCAAAACGAGCAACTGCGGGCCGAGATGGACGATCTGAAAGAGAAGATCGAACTGTTGCAGAAAACCGAAGATGCGGCCTGCCCCCTCTGTCAGCAGCCGCTAGACAAAGCGCACCGCGAGCAACTGCTGGCCGATTTCCAGGCCGAAGGCAAGGCCAAGGGAGATCAATGGCGGGCGAACAAGGAGCGGCTGGAGACCCAGGCGGCGCAGGAAGTCGAACTGCGAAAAGAGGATGGAGTGCTGGCGCGGGCACTGCGAGCCTTACCTGCTCAACAGCGGAGGCTGGCGGAGGCGCAGACGAAGGTAGACGATGGCGAAGCGGCCGCGCAGGAAGCGAGCAACGTCGAGGCTGAGTTGGCCGCGCTGCAGGCCCGGCTGAAGACACACGACTTCGCTCCAGCGGAGCAGGAGCACCTGGCGGCGGTATTGACCAAGCTGCAAGAACTGGGCTACGACGAGACGGCGCACGAGAAGGCGCGGGCGCAGGCGGCTGCTTTGTCCGATTGGGAGACACGAAAGCGGAAGTTGGACCTGGCCTCCGAACAGGTGAAAGCGGCGCGTGAGCAGGTGACCGCCTTTCAGAAGCGGCAAACCCGCTGGCAGGAGACGCTGGCCGACGACGAGGCCAAGCGGGACGAACTGGCCGCCGCCGTGAGCCGCTTGCCCGAGGTCTCCAGCAGGCTGGCCGTGGCGACGCAACAGGTCGAAGCGATCGAGGGACAAGAGCGGCAGGCCAGACTGCGACTGGGAGCGGCACGTCAGCGTGTGGACACCTGTCACCGGCTGGCGAAAGAGCGGAAGGTCAAGCAGGTAGCGCAGCGGGAAGCGGCGGAAGTGCAAGCCATCTACGAGGAACTGCGCGAAGCCTTCGGGCGGCGGGGTTTGCAGGCCATGATCATCGAGGCTGCGCTGCCGGAGATCGAGGCCGAGGCCAACCGCTTGCTGAGCCGCATGAGCGACGGGCGCATGAGCGTGCAGTTGGATACGCAGCGGAAGCTGAAGAAGGGCACCGTACAGGAGACGCTGGACATCATCATCGCTGACGAGCTGGGACCGCGCAACTACAACCTTTTCTCCGGCGGGGAGGCGTTCCGGATCAACTTCGCCTTGCGCATCGCCATCTCCAAGCTGCTGGCCCGCCGCGCCGGCGCGCAACTGCGAACCCTGTTCATTGACGAAGGATTCGGCACCCAGGATACGCAGGGTCGGGAGCGGCTGGTGGAGGCCATCAACGCCATCAAGGAGGACTTCGATCGCATCCTGGTCATCACCCACATCGACGAATTGAAGGACATGTTCCCCGTGCGCATAGACGTGGTAAAGACCGCTCAGGGGTCACAGGTTTCACTGCGTTGAACAAGAGGAGATCTCCTCCGGTAGCCAGGGACACGAAAGGAACGAAAAAATGGAGCAAGGTATGGCGCTCCGAACGGCGTCACCATCGGAAGACGTGGAAGCCCGCTTCGCCCGGCGCCGCTGGGGTATGCTGGCCGCGCTCAGCTTCGGCCACTTCATTGACCAGGGAGAGGGGCAAGCCCTGGCTATCCTCTTCCCTGTCATCAAGCGGTTGTGGGGTCTCTCCTACGCGCACCTGGGCCTGATCGCCACAGCCCGCAACATGCTGCAGACCGTCAGCATGCCCTTCTGGGGCTACGCCGCCGACCGCTTACGCCGCAAGTGGGTCATCGTCTTTGGCACGGGCATCTGGGGGCTGTGGACTCTAGCCTGCGGGCTGGCCCAGTCCTTTGGGCAGTTGTTCTGGCTTCGGGTGCTCTCGGGGTTGGGTCTGGGCTGCCTGATGCCTGCCACTTTCTCCCTCATCGCTGACCTCTTCGGCCCCCACGAGCGGGGCAGGGCGGTGGGCACGCTCTACGCCGTGGGAACCCTGGGCATTATCGTTGGCATACTGGGGCTGGGGCTCGCCGCCCACCCCCACCTCTGGCGATATGGCTTCATCGGCCTGGGGCTGGCCAGCCTCCTCTCGGGGCTGGTCATTGCCCTCTTCGTGCACGAACCGCCGCGCGGCGCGGCCGAACCGGAACTGGCTGCTGCCATCACCCCTGAGGCCGCGCAGCGTTTTGTCATCCGCCCGGGCGATCTCCTGAAGATCGTGCGCATCCCCACCCTGTGGGTAGCTTACGCCGAAGGCATCTTCGGTCTCATGCCCTATGTGGTGTTGGGCTCGATGATGAACACCTGGCTGGTAGAGGTCAAGGGGATGGCTGCCTATCTGACGCTGAGGCACCCGCGGGGGAGCGCTCCACTGATGGGCGCTGGCATCGCTCTGGGGGCGGTCTTTGGCAGCCTGTTGGGAGGTTGCCTGGGGGATTGGCTGGACCGTCGCCTGCCCCGTTACGGGCGGGGGCTGGTGGGACAGCTCTCGCTGCTCTCCGGCGTACCCTTCGGCTACTTCATCCTGACCTCGAACCTGGGAGGGATGGCCTTCTTCGCCCTGGCTTTCTTCGCCGCCGTTTTCACCAACTGGACCGGCCCCGGCAGTCTGCAGCCCATGATCCAGAACGTGGTGCCGCCGGAACTGCGCAGCAGCGCCTTCGCGTCGCTCAAGTTCATCGAAGGAGGCGTGTCAGCCCTGGCTGGGCTGCTAGCCGGCAGTCTAGCTGACCGCCTGGGGCTGACGACTGCACTTCTGTACACCATCCCACTCCCCTGGCTTTTCGGTGGGCTTATCTACGGCTTGCTCTACGTCGTCTATCCTCGCGATGCGGCCCGCCTGCGGGCGCAAATGCGTCAGCGTCGGGAGGAGTTGGCACATCGGTAGACTGGCAAATTGGTAAACTGGTACATTGGGCTCTATCACCCCAGTCGGCCAACCAACTTACGGGTTTGCCAGCGTACCAATGTACCAGTCACAATGCGACTGCAGCACGCAGATGGCGCAGAGGGGGTTGCCGGCCTTGCACACCCGGCGGCCGTGCGTGATGAGGTTCAGGTGTAAGGGGTAGTAGAGGTCGGCCGAAACCAAAGCTTCCCACACTGTCTGCGTCTGCTCGCGACTGGTCTTGGGAGAGACGAAGCCCAACCGGTGGCTGATGCGAAACACGTGGGTGTCCACGGGGAAAAGGGGCCTGCCGAAGCAGAAGAGCAGCACGATGGCTGCGCTTTTGGGACCGATCCCCTTCAGCGAGGTAAGCCACTGTTTTGCTTCCTCCAAGGGCAGGTCGGTCAAGAAGTGCAGGTTGAACTCGCCCCGCTCTTCCTGGATGCGCTGCAGCGCCCCCCAAATGCGAGGCGCTTTGATGTCCGCCAGCCCACCGGAGCGGATGGTGTCGGCCAGTTCCTCTGTGGGTGCGGCGATCACCGCTTCCCACGTCGGGTAGCGGGCTTTGAGCTGTTCGAAGGAGCGGTGCGAGTTGACGTCGCTGGTATTCTGCGAGAGGAAAGTGAGCACCAGCTCGCTCACTGGATCGTAATGGAGCCGCCAGGTGGGTTGGCCGTACTCCTCCACCAGTAGGCGGTAGATGGTCTCTGCTTTGGATCGCAGCTCGCTATCAGATGTTGTTGCCTGGCTCCGCATTCACCCCTATGCCTTTCAAACAGAAACACTCTCCAATTGCACTTCAGCCATCGTTTGCTACTGCTTGCTGAGGGTCGGCATGGATTATACCACAGGCTCTCCGTTTGACAACTGCCCCGTGCTCAAGGGCTCATTCTGCGCCTGGCGGGGGCGGGCAGTCCCCACGGCAACGATTGCGCGGACTTACGTTTTGAGCTATAATGGTCTTGTGGAGAAGCAATAGATGATGACATTCGAGGGCTTGCTGGAAAAGCTGCCGTCCAATCTACCACCCGAGGATGTTGAGCTGATTCGTCGCGCCTATGAGATGGCCTGTGACGCGCACGCGAACGCGGAGCGCATCAGCGGAGAAGCCTACATCATCCACCCCTTGAACGTCGCTGCCATCCTGGCCAACTTGCACATGGACACGGAAACCATCGCTGCTGCCTTGCTCCACGACGTTCCCGAGGACACAGAGTACACCTCCGCCGACATCCATAGAGCCTTTGGCCCGAACATCGCGACTCTGGTGGACGGGGTCACGAAATTGGGCCAAATCG
The DNA here is from genome assembly GCA_002366755.1 of Anaerolineales bacterium UBA3071. Lineage (GTDB taxonomy): Bacteria > Chloroflexota > Anaerolineae > UBA3071 > UBA3071 > UBA3071. The sequence continues at coordinate 402 of DFBV01000191.1, read as the reverse complement.
GCCAACCGGCAGGCGCGTCTGGAGACCTGCGAAGGGCAGAGAGTCTGCGTAAGCTTATCCTGGCCACAGCGGATGACGTGCGGGTGGTGTTGATCAAGTTGGCCGATCGTCTACACAACATGCTGACTCTGGGGGCATTGCCGTCTGAAAAGCGCCAACGCATTGCCCAGGAGACCATGGACATCTTCGCTCCGCTGGCCAACCGCCTGGGCGTCTGGCAGATCAAGTGGGCATTGGAAGACCTGGCTTTCCGCTATCTGAGGCCGGATGTATACAAAGAGCTGGGTACCTTGCTTGCCCAGCGGCGTGAAGAGCGCGAACGCTACGTGGAGAACGTCATTGATATGCTCGAGCGTGAACTGGACAAGAACAGTATCGTGGCTGAGGTATCCGGTCGTCCCA
>DFBV01000228.1:26332-27007 GCA_002366755.1 Anaerolineales bacterium UBA3071 | reverse complement strand
ACGATCGCGGACGATATCGAGGAGCGGGAAATCGCCAGGTGCATAACGCCGTGTCAGCGGGAGTGAGCCGCTGCTCGCCCCCACATCCCCCCCGCGGGGGAAGCCATAGGCCCGAGCTAGCTGAAAAACGGACTGTTCGCCGTTCCACAGGAAGATGACACATCGTTGCACGCCCACCAGCATGGAAGTGATGCGAACGATGGCTTCCAGGATGTCGTCCAGTGTGTCGAGGCTGACCACCGCCTGCGCCACCTGCAGCAGCGCCACCGACACGTACGCCTCCTCCTGCCGCTCCTGCAACAGCCGGGTATTGGAAACAGCGGCCGCCGCCTGGTAGGCGATGCCGCGGACAATGCCCCAGGACATATCGTTGAGTTCACCCATGCCGAGTTCGGGCTCGTCGCCCCGGTAGTCAACCAGCATCGCTCCCAGCACCTCGCCATGGGCCACCAGGGGCACCAGCCAGGGCGACTCGAAACCGCACGCCGAGGCAATGTCCTTCGCCAATCCCAGGTCAGCAGCCGCATCAGGGAGGAAGATGGGGTCCATGGCGACATCGAGCAAGTCGAAGGCTGGTGCATACCTCAGGCCAGTGTCCCAACTATCGAAGGCAGCTTGCTGTGCCTGGCTAAGGCCGTAGGCCGCCGCTGGCACAAAGGTCTTGACGGCTTCATT
>DFBV01000228.1:8521-26320 GCA_002366755.1 Anaerolineales bacterium UBA3071 | reverse complement strand
TTCCACAAGAGCAAGGCGCACCGTTCCACGACGGTCACCATCGGCACCAACCGGACGACCGTCTCCAGCACCTCGTCGAGGGTGGTCTGCGACTGGGTGGCTTCGGCCACCTGGAGCAGCACCGTCGAGATATAGGCTTGCTCTTGGGCGGCCTGGTAGAGACGGGTGTTCTCGATGGCAACAGCGGCATGGCTGGCAAAGGCGTCCGTCATCGCCCGGGACTCGGGTCCATAACGTCCAGACGTGCGATGGGCCATGGTCAGCAATCCAAGCTGCCGGTCTCCGGTGCGCAGCGGGGCGGCGATGGCGGAGTAGTCGGGTGGAAACTCCAGGGCCGCCCCCAGCGGTTCGTAGGGAGACTCCGGGGTGCGGACCGTAGGCTGGTCGGCCTCCAGCGCCTGGCTAAACCAGGCAGGGGTCTCGGACGAGAAATCGGCGATGCACACTTCCTCCGGGAACCCATGAGCGGCTGCCAGGCACAGATCCCCATCCCGCAGAAGCCAGATGGCAACTGCGTCGCTGGGGAGGTTGCGCTCCAACTCGGTCAAGATAGCGTCGAGCATCTGATCGAGATCCACGCCGGCAGCCAGGAGGCCGGCCACCTCCCGCAGACTTTCAGCGACCTGTCGCCGCCATCGCTCCGAGCGATACAGGTTGGCATTGCGGATGGCGATGGCCACATTGTCGGCCAGGGCCTCCAGCAGAAAACGATCGTGGTCGCCAAAGGCATCTTGCCGGTCGCTTTGCACGTCGAGCACACCCAACACCTCAGTGCCGAAGACGAGGGGCACGGCTAATTCAGCCCGCGTGTCGTCCGGTGGCAAGGGCGATGGGCGATAGCGAGGCTCGCTGCTCACGTCGTTGGCCAGCACCGTTTCGCCGTGACGGGCCACCCAGGGGATGATGCCCTCGGGATCGTCCAATCGGTAGCTCAACCCCTGCTCTTGCGACGCCTGGCTGCGGGCACCGCTCCCCGCCCGGCAAAGGATTCGCTGGCACACAGAGTCAACGGTGAAGAGGTGTACGAAGGGATAGCCCAGCCTGTGGTGAAGTAGGTCTACAACCTCGTTGAGCAATCTGTCCAGGTCGAGCAATGAGGCCACCTGGGCGCTGACCTCGCGCACCAACAAGAGCTGCTCGCACTGCCGCCGTTCAATCGCCAGCAGGCGCGCCGCGTGCAAAGCGGCAGCCGACTGAGTGGCCAGGCCATCGAGGAACTGCGCCTCTGCTTCGCTGAAGGGCGGGCCGTCGGGTCGTTCCACCTGCAACACGCCCAGCACGGTATCCTGCGCAACCAGCGCTACAGCAAGGGCCGATGCAAGGCTCGATCCGACCTCGCCAGTGCGGACAGTCTGGCGGGTCTCGAGGGCGCGGCGCATCGCCTCGGACGGGAGTTCGGCGGGAACCGCGGCCGATCCCGCCAAGTCGTACAGACGGTGAGGCGGTTCGGCCAGCCAGAGGTCAGCCTGGCCGCCCAGCAGCCTCTCGGCTGTCTGCACGATAAGCTCTCGCTGGCCAAGGATGGTCGGCTGGGCCATCAGTTGCCCGCCCAGGTCGAGCAGTTGTCGCCACTTCGGTTGATCAGCCATTTGCAGCCAGTCGCTCAGAACAATCTTTCCGTCTCGGCACTCCTCACGGCGCGCATTGTACCACAGTCTCTTTCATCCAACAACTACCGCTTCTGATCAGACAGGTGCAGCGCAAGACCACCTTTGGCGGAGCAAAGGAGGTGTGGTACAATGCAATGGCGCCCGCACCTGGACAGGCCAGGAGCGGCGGTTCGTTTTCCAAGACTTGACGCTGATGACTTCAACCTGGAGGTAGATCGATGGCTAGCCAAGACCCTCAAGCAATGCTCCACGCTCTTCTACAACCCTGGCACGACGCCGTGAAGGATCCGGCAGGGGCTCAACAGGAGGTGCTACACCGTCTCCTAACGATCTACTCGCAGAGCGATTACGGGAAGCAGCACGGCGCAACCAACATCGGCAGCATTGAGGACTACCGCCGTGCCTTCCCCATCGCCACCTACGAGGAGTACAGGCCGCTCATCGAGCGGGTGATGGCTGGCGAGGTGAGTCTGCTCCTGGCCGAAGAACCGGTGGGCTGGGCGATCACCCGAGGCACGACGAAGGGTGAGTCCAAGTTCATTCCCATGACGCCGACCGACCTGCGCATGCGCGTCAGCGCCGGGCGGGCGATGATGAACTATGTGGCCACCACCGGCCGCTACGACCTGTTCCAGGGGGTCAACCTGAATCTGAACTTCCCCTCGGTCGTGGGGACCGTGCGGATGGGGGAGAGAGATGTGGAGTACGGCTACAGTTCGGGCATCTACACGAAGTATGTGTCAGCCCACACGCCCGTCCGTTCGCTGCCAGCACAGCAGGACATTGACGCCTTGGATGGAGGCAAGACCCGGAGCGCCTGGGACGCTCGCTTCGAGTTGGCCTACGAGAAGTGCAAGGAGGAAAATGTCACGCTGGTGGGAGGCGTGGTCGTGACCGCCCTGCGCTTCGGGCGCTACCTGCGGAGGGCGCACGGTGTCTACCCCAAGAAGCTCTGGAAAACGCAGATCATGACGCTAGGCAGCGCGCCGGGCATCAACACCCGTTATCAGCCGGCGCTCACCGCACTCTACGGGCCAGTGGCCATCCGCGAGATTTACGGTACCACCGAGGGCATGTTCGGGCAGCAGCGGGATGAGCGCAGGGCGTGGGTACCGAACTACGACCTCTTCTTCTTCGAGGTGCAGACGCGGTCGGGCACCAAGATGCTACATGAAATGCGCCGCGGCGAGATGGGCAGCCTGGTCGTCTCCACGCCCACCCTGCCCCGCTACAGGATCGGCGATGTGATCCTTGCCCTCCAGCCGCCCTACTTCCGCTGCATTGGCCGAACCTACTGGTGGACTCCCCTGAGCTACGCCTGGGACGAGTTCAGGACGCTCAATCTGGGTCGGCTGTGATCGTGAGACGTGATGAGGCAGGCGTAATACGGGCTTTGCACCTTAGGAAAACAGGACAAGACCATGACCACCGATTACGGATTACTATCTGCTGACCAGTTGCTGGCCGAACTGGAACAGGCCGGCCGCCCCCCTGATCTGGACCTGGTGCGCACCTGCCTGGAACGGCGTGAGGAACTGACGCCATTCCTGCTAGACATGCTCGCTGGGGGCGTTGACGAAAGCTGGGACGCAGATGATCCCCGATGGTACCGGGAAGTCCACGCTGGGCTGCTGCTCATTGCCTTCCGCGAGCCTGCCGCTCTGCCCATCTTCGCCGAGATCTACCGTGATGAAGAACGGGAGAACCTGATCGAGTGGTTCGGCATGGAGCTGCCCGCCTACGGACCGGCGCTCACGCCGATGGCCATAGAGTTGCTCGATGACCCCAGTGCCCACACGTATGCTCGCATCTCCAGCACGGAGTTGCTTGCTACCGTCGCCTTGCACCATCCCGGCGAACGGGAGCGCATTCTGGAAGCGTTGCGGGCCTACCTGCTTCCGCTGGCCGAAGATGGCACGCTCATCACAGAGCCGGACGCTCGCCGACCTGCCTTCCTTTGGTCCTGGGCAGCCGTCGCCTTAGCCAGTCTGCGGGATACGGTCAGCCAGCCCCAAGTCATCGCCCTCTACGAGCAGGGCTTGATGGATGAAAGCATCATAGGGGATCTGAGTACCTATCTGGCCTGCTTTGAGCCTGATGCTCGTCCGCCTCTGGCAGCCTCGTACTCCCTGGACATCCTGGAGACTTACGAAAGGTTACACCATCGGGCAGCCGAAGAGGCCAAATGGCAGGCCGAGGCAGAGCAACGGGAGCGTACGTGGCAGCCAACGTCAGTTCCTGCAGTGCCGCAAACAACCGGCTACGATCAGCCTGCGCAACCGCAAACGTACGTCCGTTCCCAGCCGAAGGTGGGGCGCAATGACCCTTGTCCCTGTGGCAGCGGGCGCAAGTACAAACGCTGCTGCGGTAAGAAACGCTGAGTTCGACCCGAGATTTCCAACTCATCGAGGAAGGCGACCGCGTTGCTGTGGCCGCGTCGAGCGGCGAGGACAGTCTGAGCCTGTTGCGGCTGCTGCAGGTTCGCCGTCGCAGCGCGCAGGAGCAGTACGACCTGGTAGTCCTGCACATGCTGGACGGGGCGCTGCACGACGAGGGCAACAGCCTGGAACGACTGGAAACGTGGTTACAACAGGCCGGTCTCGAGCATCACCTCCTGGACGCTGCTGCGGGCTGTGGAGCAGGACCTGCCCCAGGCTAGAATCAACCTCTTCCGAGCCATCCAGCGCTGCCGCGGCGCTGAAACAGATCAGGAGTGCACAGCCTGAGTTTGGTCTGGGGCGTATGAACCCGTTTGCGTTGCGGAATCGGGGTCTCCTCCAGGTTCTTGACAAGGCCAATTGCTCGACGGAAGTAGCCCCAAACCACCAGCATGGCATGGTTGGTCAGTGTGGTGGCAGGAGCGTCCGGGGGTGTAGCTTCAATATCCCTCATCGTGAATCCTCCTTTGTCATTTCGAGGTCAGGATAAGGTTACCACAAGGCGGTTCGGTTGCAAAAATGCCGATTTTGGTCGGTTTAGAATGGTTTGGCCTCTGGTTGCACAACCGTTACGCTAGCCTGTGCCTGGCAACGAGGACAGGGGCAACCTGCAACACAGACGCGTTCCCCCGGCGATCCCAGGATGTCATCTAGCAACCGCTCCACCCGGGAATCCGCCAGCCGATAGTAAACGAACGTACCTTCTCTTCGATCTGCCACTACACCCACGTCCCGCAACACGCGCAGTTGCTGAGAGACATAGGCCTGAGGCCGCCCCAACACGGTCTGCAGATGACATACGCACGCCTCGTCTCTGCGCAGCTCGTCGAGGATGTGCAGCCGATCCTGGTGCGACAGTATGTGGAACAGCTTCGCTGCCTGTCGATGTGGTTTGCTTTTCATGGAACGATCCTCCCTATGCGACACGCTATATATGCCCCGTGATGTATATTGTATGCGACAACCAGCCCGTGTCAAACCACCACTCGCAGACTCAGCAATCCTCAATTGACAGAAGGGTGATAGAATAGGGGTAAGGTGGGAAGGCATCAAAGAGCTGAGTAATGGGCAGATACGGAACACATCATTCGCCGCTGGTCGAGGCTAGCCGGTTCTTATCGGGGCTTTGTCGCCTCCAAGGTAGCGCTCCCGATAGAGTTCGCGCAACTCATCGATGGGGCGCAGACCTCCATCCCCAGCCTCAGCCTCAGCAAAGTACCAGTGTTGCCAGCCGTTGCAAGGGCTGCCACCCATCAAGTGCTTTCCAGCTTGGTGAATGGAGCCTACGAAGCCATCATCGAGAAGGAGTTTGCCATCAGGCCTGACATGGGCAACTTGTGAGCGGTCCTTGCGGAAGAAGATCCTCTGACCAGGAGCGATCAACCCCGTTTCCAACAAGCTCGTGAAAGCAACGCGCGGGGCAAGGCGTTTCTTGTCTCCAACGTCAAACACCTGGTCAACAGACAGCTCTGGAATGACCCCATTGATCCTAGCCTGTGCGAGTTGGATGTATTTCTCCTCTTTCTCAATACCAATCCAGCGACGATGCAGCTTCTTGGCGACAGCACCAGTTGTACCACTGCCGAAGAAAGGGTCAAGTACGACATCACCTGGCTTGCTTGATGCAAGGATAACTCGATAGAGCAACGCTTCGGGCTTCTGCGTAGAATGGGCTTTCTTGCCATTGGTTTTCAGGCGTTCCGAACCGGAGCAAATGGGCAATACCCAGTCACTGCGCATCTGCTTGTCATCGTTGAAGGGTTTCATTGCATGGTGGTTGAAGGTGTACTTGGCGCCCTTTGCCTTGCTGGCCCAGATTAGCGTTTCGTGAGCATTGGTGAAACGGACCCCACGGAAGTTGGGCATAGGGTTGGTCTTGATCCAGATTACGTCATTCAGGAACCAGTAGCCTAGATCCTGCATAATGGTGCCGATGCGATAGATGTTGTGGTATGAGCCAATTACCCAGATGGTGCCATCGTCCTTCAGCACTCTCCGACAGGCTCTCAACCAATTCGTGCTGAAGCGATCGTAGGCTTTGAAGCTGTCAAACTGATCCCAGTGATCATTGACAGCGTCAACCTTGGTCATATTGGGCCGCCAGAGTTGCCGCTCCAGTTGAAGGTTGTAGGGAGGATCAGCAAAGATCAGGTCTACCGATTTCTCCGGCAAGGAACTGAGGATCTCTGTACAGTCGCCTTTCAGTATCTGCCCTATCGGAAGTTCATTTGCAGTCATGGTTCCCTCAGCAGAAGCCCCAGGGTGCACTGAGTCGCCAGGCTCGTCAGCGAGGCCGAGGGCCGAGCGCGGCAAGCGCCGTGCAGACTGAGCATCTGGGTCAATCTGGGATGTGGTCTGAAGCAAAGGTCACCGTCAGTTCGTCGTCCTCGTCGTAGGCATACTGGGCGAAGAAGGGGGGCTCGTCGGCAGCCATGCTCAGTACGCGGGGCAGAATCAGTGGCAGGTCTTCCACCAAATCCAGGGTCAGCGCCTGCTCCCTGGACACCCATTCCAGCGTCCCCTCGGGCGAGGGCGAGAACTCGCAGTCTGTCGCTTCGGCGGTGAAGACGAAGAGGAGAATGCCAGCCAGCGGATCGCTGGCATCAACGTTGACCACGCTTCGCAGCCGGACGTTGCGCACATCCAACGCCGTCTCCTCCTGCATCTCCCTCACCGCTGCGGTGAGCACATCCTCGTCCCGCTCCACGTGGCCCCCCACGCCGTTGTATTGGTTGGGCCAGATGCGCTTGTCCGGCGCGCCGCGCAGCAGCAGTACATCGTCGCCGTAGGTGATGAAGCATAGCGTGCGGGGGACGACGTGGTAGCGGCCGCGGCTGGCAGCGACACCCTGATCGAGCTTGCCCATGCGTGCCTCCAGGTATCCTTGCAGTGTCCCGTCTCCACCGGTGCAGCTAATGCTACAACCGCATTTGCACCAAACCACTCACGAAACCGCTCATCACTTGTTCACGGCGATGCGGCCCAGCAGAGGTTCCGCTCCTTCCACTTCTCCGCTGACAAACCTTACCCCAACATCTCCAAGAAGGCAGCAATACGCTCCCGGATCGCACCGTTGTTGTAGCGACGGGAATCGCACATGTCCGCTTCCAGCATCAACGTGGGCAGCGTCATCTGCTCCCGCACAGCGGCCTGGATATCGCTCTGCGTCAAGGAGAAGGGCTTGCAGCTCCAGTTAGCGTGCATCACCATGCCATCCACAGCGAAGCGCTGGGCCAGGTCGGCGACGATGCCAGCGCGCGTCTCCAGGTCCAGGTTGATGTAGACGGCCAACAGAGTACGGGCCATGCTGGTCAGCGGATCGTCCAGGTCCACCGGCTCTGCTGCCGACCAGGCATTGGTGTAGCTGTCGGTCACGAAGCAGGCACCCGCATCCATGAAGGGCCGGAAGAAGCGATACAGCCGGTACCAGATGGCGATGTTGTCCCACAGCAAGCGGTAGCGTTCGCCAGGCACGGCAGCAACACCGTCGGCCACTCGCGCCTTCAGCTCGGCCTTGAACCCCTTGTACACCTGCACCGCCTGTCGCGTGCCTCGCAGCGCGACGATGGGGGCCATGGCCACGAAGAGGTCGGGCGCGTTGACAGGCGAAGGCTTGTGCATGCCCAGATCGCGGATCTCCCCCCACAGGCTGACCGTCTCGTTGGACAGCGCCAGCACCTCGCGGAACTTCTTCGGCTTCCACCGGCGGCCGGTCACCTCTTCCGTCCAGGCGATGAGCGCTTCTAGCTGATCAGTGACGTACTGCACAGCGTGGGGCTCGGACTGCGGCTCGCGCTGGAAGGGAACGTCGAGAACGAAGAGCGGCACGCTGTAGTGATCGGCCAGCACTTCGTACCACTTGAGCACCGTCCCGCAGATGTTGTTGCAGCAGAGCAAAAGGTCGGGTTTGGGCAGGCCATTCAGCGGTGCGCCGTCGGGTTGCTTCACCGCTCCGATGTGGCTGCGGGCGTAGGAGCAAAGGTCCTGGGAGTAGCCGTCCTCTTCCGCTACCTCGCACAGCCTGACCGCGTCGCGGCGCGCGCCGCACAGCGCCCCGTAGTTCTCCGGATACAGGGTCAGCACCCCCATCGTCTCCAGGATCTCCACCGGCGCGCCGCTGGTGACGTAGGCCATGGGCTTCAAACGGGCCATCAGCTTGCGCTTCACGTAGTACCGCTCCATCACCCGGTTGATGGCCTTCAGGCTCTGCAGTCGGGGATACTTGGGCATGGCTACGCTCCGATCATCTCCAGGAAAGCTTCGACCCGCGTGCGCATCTGACCGATGTGAGGCGTCTGCTCAAGTTCGACGAGCAGATGGGGCACGTTGGCTTTGTCCAGTGCGGTCTTCAGCGTCACAACATCGAAGCCGTGGGGGTCGCAGAACTTCTGGCGAGCGAAGATGACACCATCGGCCTCGCCTGCGCTCACCATGTCCAGCAGGTGCGCTTCCCGCCGCCGCTGCGGATGGTACTTCGTCGGCGTGGGCAGCATGGCGAGGGTGTGCTCTGCCAACGCTTCCAACGGACCGCCCGTTTCGCCCACCGCACGAGCGAAGTAGCGCTGCCCCAGGTCCAGCAAATCGCCCACGACGCGACCTCCTGCATCGGCGATGACCTGGTACAGCGTTGGGTCAGCCAACTCAGGGCCGACGACGAAAAGGCGGGGACGGTGATGGTGCTGAGACCCTAAGAATTTCGGAGAACCCTTAGGGTCTTCGCCCTTGGCAAGGGCCAGCTCTGCGTGGGCTTCCAGCGTGTCCAAGAGGTCGGCCATCAGCGGATTGTAGACCTCTTTGGGCATGAGGAAAGCTGCCTGGAGAGCGGTGTGCAGCGCTGGCGCGGGCAGGCGGTCGGCTACCTCGTACAGTTGCCGCACGAGGGCTCGCGTGCGGTTGTGCAAAGCGATACTCTCGCGCAGCGCCTCGTCGCTGAGCGCTCTGTCGGTGATCTGCTCCAACCGCTCCCGCAGCCTCTGCAACTCGGCCAACAGGTACGGACGGGCAGCCGGCGCGGCCAGGTGGTGCGGCATGGCGACGTAGAGGGCAGGAGGATTGGGCACCACTCGCGGCCAGAGATCGGCCAGTGCCTGCACAGCATCGCAGGTATGGGCGAAGGCCACGCCTGCCAAAGCCGACAGCTCCCCCGACAGCGCCCGGTCGAGTGCGCTGCGCACCACCCAACAGGTGAAGCCCGGCAGATGTGCCTGGGCGTGGCCGCAGCCCTCTCGACCGTGAAGAAGGAACACGGGGGAGAATCCCGCGGCGTGAAACAGTTCCTCCGGCACGTAACCGCTCAAGAAGCCTAGCGGCCGATAGTCGGGAAAGCGCTCCCGCCAGTTCCGCAGTGACATCTCACCGATGTCCTGGAACGTGCTGAGTATCTCGTCGCTACGAGTCATACCGTCGTCCAATTCCCAACCTACCCATCGCGTGCAAAGAGCGCCGCGCCAATCGCTCCCGTGATCTGTGCTTCAGGCAGCACGAGGATGGTGCGCTCCAGCCTCTCCTCCAGCATCCGCGCCACGCCTCCGTTGCGGGCCACGCCGCCGGTGAGCATCACCACCTCCCGCACAGGGATGTGGCTCACCATGCTAGCGACGCGAGCAGCGATGGCTTCATGAATGCCGGCGATGATGGCCGCCTTCGGCGCGCCGGCGGCAATGTGGGTCACCACCTCGGATTCGGCAAAGACAGTGCACGTGCTGCTGATAGCCACGCGGCGCTGAGCGCTCAGCGACAACTCGGCAAAGCGGGCCAGGTCCTCCTCCAGTGCATGCGCCATGACTTCCAGGAACCGTCCGGTGCCAGCGGCGCACTTGTCGTTCATCACGAAGTCCACCACTTTGCCCACACCATTGACGGCGATTCCCTTGGAGTCCTGTCCGCCGATGTCAATGACCGTACGCACATCGGGGCAGAGCCAGTGCGATCCTCGCCCGTGGCAGGTGATTTCGGTGACCGTGCGGTCGGCGTTGGGCACTTGCACGCGGCCGTAGCCGGTGGCCACCAGGCGGGCAATGTCCTCTCGCGCCAGCCCCACTTGCTGCAACGCCTGAGCCAGAACCTCACGGGCCGCCTCGACGCGGTTGTATCCGGCAGCGATGACCGCCGAAGCCACCAACTCGTTGTCGTCGAGGAGGGCCGCCTTGGCCGTGATGGCTCCTACATCTACACCGGCGTAATGCATTGTCTCTCCTTCAGCACAGCCTTGTTGCCGCCCGTGCCCACGTCATGGACGATGATGTACTGGGTCATGGGCCTGCGTCGGGGGAACCAGCGCCCTCTGGGACGACGGGCGAAGGCAGAGTCCTCGCCAGTCGCTGAGAGAGGTAAAGGAGGAGCAGAAACTGCGCCACCAGCAAAGCCAGCAACACGAAGCCCACCAAGGCGACACCCAAAGCACCCACCCCCTGGATCATGTCGTCTGCGGCACCCTCTGAGGTCAGCAGCCCGGCGAAGGCCACACCTACTACCAGCGCGTTCCACAGCCCGTGCATCGCTACAGCCACGACGTAGCAACCCAGTCCACGCCAGCGGCGCCGCCCGCTGAACAACGCCTGCCAACCCAACCCCACCAGTCCACCCGCCAGGCAATGGATGACGACGGTCCCCGCCCGGGCGACGATGGAGAATGCCCACATCTGTTGCTCGGCCAGCACCAGTGCGCCATTCAGCAGCCCCTCGACCAGGGCAAAGCCAGCACCTCCTGCCACTCCCCAGAGGAAGGCCCGCGCCTGGCTCGGCCGCCGGTAGCTCATCAGCAGCACGCCAAGCGTTTTCGCCGCTTCCTCGATGGCCGGGGCAACCACGGCCATCCCGAAAAACACCAGGCCAATCAGCCATGGTGAACGGAGCAGAGGCTGCAAGTGGCTGAGATCTGGGAACCCTTCTGCCAGTTGAGGCTCAGCGAAAAACGTCTGCAACTGCTCGAAGCCACCAGGCGTCAGGGCCAAGAGAACCACGGCGACAAGGCCCAAGACGAAGAACAGGCCGATTTCCAAGGCAAAGGCAGCTGCTGTACCCAGGAAAGCACCGCTCACCACCTGCGCCAGCACCTCCCGCCAGTTGGTCGTCAGTCCACCGCGAGCCAGACGGCGTCCCACAAGGCTCAACACGGCGACCACGGGCAGCACAATGCCGAGGACGTAGAAGTAGGGGAAGAAAAGCCACGGCACGGGGGCGTAGGAGAGAACGACCTGGCCTATGGCCACGGCCAGCAGGAAAAGAAGAGCCAGCAGCCCGAAGCGAGGCCAGCGCAGCGGCCGAGAGGGCTTGCCGCTCAACGCCTGGAGGGCCGTCGCGGCCAGGGGCAGCCCCAATCCACACCCCAGAGCGACAAAGGCCACGGCCACAACGAAGCCCGGCAGTCTTCCCGTGTCACCTTCCAACCCCAGCCAGGGCAACACCGCCAAAAACAGGCCGGCGATCAAGCCCAGCACTGCCGCGCTCAGGCCTCCAATGACCGCCAACACCTGCAGCGGTTTGCGCATGATCCGGTTCCTCAAAGACTACGGGGCAAAGGGACCTTGTCAGCGGAAAAGCGGAAAGAACGGAAACAGCAGTGCTCCCCTTTTGGTTCCGCTCTTCCGCTGACTACTCTACAAGCAGTGCAGCAACAGCCTCACCTGCTCAGCGGAGATGAGCTCCACCGGATCTAGACCATGAGCGGAACGCATGGCGTTGATGTCCTCCGTGATGGGGAAGGCGTAGCCGTAGCGCAACACGTTCTCAAAGCTTCGACGGTGCGGATCCGGGGCCGGCTCCCGGCGCCTCTCGCACATCATCACCTGGTGGATATCCACGCCCTCCGGGCAGACCTCCTGACAAAGTTGGCAGCAACAGCACAGCCAAGCGGAGTACTCGTCACCGCCGCTCAACAGGGAAGTGATGGTTCGCCCGCCAAGTTTCTCGGCCGGGCAGACCTCCCTGCACAAGCCGCAGTGGGTGCAGTTCTCAATCATGTGCGTCTCGCCCCAGCAGCGCTACAACGCGGGAGTTCACGCCCAACTCATCGGGAGCAAGGCCCAGCGCCAGGCCCAGCAGTTGCGGCATGAACAGCACCGGCAGTCGCTTGTGTGGTTCCCCAGCCCAGATGGCACGCTGCATCCGCTCCAGAAGCCAGTGGCAGTTGCCGCAACTATCCACGAGCACGTCTGCACCCCGAGAAGCTTCCAGTTTGCGCCGCCCGGCCGAAAGCGCCAGAGGTTGGTTGCTCGTGTAGAGGGTGGAACCGCAGCACTCGTGTTCTACGCCCGTCTCCACAATCTCCGCTCCCGTCAGCGCGACCAACTCATGCATGCTCTGCGGCTGTAGCGGATCGTCGAAGGCGGCGACATCACCAGGGCGGAATACCTGGCAGGGGTAGGTCAACGCCACCTTCAGCCGCAAAGGGGCAGTCACGCTCTCCTTCAGCGCGGCTCGATGCTCCATCAGCACCTGCAGCAGATGTTTGACCTCAGCCCGTCCCTCGACACTCAGTCCCAACGCGGCAAGCCGCCTGTTCACATCTTCTCGCACCTCAGGGTCCCGCAACGCCAGGCGCGCCCGCTTGAGGGAGTTCGTGCAGCTTCCGCACACGGTGAGAACATCCAGGCCCAGACGCTCGGCCAGGGCCAGGTTGTAGGCTGCCAGATACACCCACTCGTCGGAGAAGGACTCCACGACGGGAGCGCCGCAGCAGGAGGCCTGAGGCATGTCTTGGAGCCCAATGCCCAGCGCTGCCAGCAGCCGCTTGGTGGCCAGCTCATATTGCGGCATGCGCTGCAGCACCAGACAGCCGGGATAGAAGACAAATCGCAGATTGCTAGTCATGCATTGCTGCTCGCCGATGGCGAGACTCAGTAGATCCAGATTTGCTCCTGCCGGACCGCCAAGTCCGGCAGAAAGGCGGTGGACTTAGCAGTCCACCGCGAGCTTTTTGGAACTACTGAGACTCCAGTTGCAGGGCCACATGATGGTCAGGAGCGATGGATAGACGATCGAGAACCATATAGTCCACAGCAAGCTGTCGCGTCCCGTTCGGTGGTCTTCCGGCAGCAGACTGCGGCAAGGGAGTGCAAAGTCTCCGACTTTGCNNGTCAGAGACGATGCACTCCAGATGATTGACAAACTATGGTGTCTAGCGCGACGGCACTCAGGCCAAGACACGACCGAAGTCGGCAGGGGTGACACCGGGGGATTCGATACCGTGCTCCTTGTAGAAGCGAGCGATGGCCGCCTCCGCTTCTGTCTCAGGCACTCCCACCAGCGCCGCTTCCAGTGCGGCCAGTTTCTCCTCCGGGTAGAAGAAGAAGTCACCTGATAGGGAGACGGCGGCGAAAACGCCATCCTGCACCTCGGTCGTGGCGCGGATGAGACCGCCGGGCGCTTTGTGCATCTTCCGCTTGACCTGCACGCCCGCGCGGATGGTGACCTCGCGCCCAGCACCTGGCCGCCTTTTCTGATAGAGCCACTCATCGGTGAGGAACTGTGTTGCCAGTTCGTCCGTCTTGGCGCGCCACTCCTCGTCCACCGTCGTCTGCACTTCCATCGGCCCCAGCATCTCCACGAACTTCTCGGCCATCAGCGACCATAACTCCTCTATCGGCGGGACGGGCTCGATCTCCCGCTTGATGGTGGAGAGGTTCTCGTAGATCGTCTTGTAGACCTTGTCGCGGAACTTCTCGTCGGGCACTTTGAGCACGCGGGCCATCATTTCGTAGTTGAAGTCCACGATCAGATTGCCGACCAGCACGTAGTAATCGCCGATCTGCGCCGCGCCGCAACCCGAGACCTTGCGCTGATTGGCGACGATGTCGTTGACGGGCCGGTATTCAGCAGGGATGCCCAGAGCGCGGTAAGACTCGATAGGAGCCTGCAGGAACTTGCGGTAGAAAGCCAACTTGCCGGCAGGGACGAGCGGGTTATCACGATGGATAATCAACTGGAAGAAGAGCTGCTCACCATCCAGGTAGGTTGCGCCGCCACCGACCTCGCGCCGGAAGACGGGGATACCTTGTTGGCGGCAGAATTCCACGTCCACCTCCTGCCCCACGTCCTGAAAATAGCCGATGCAAACGTAGGTGGTCGCGGGGCAGCAGAGTATCACCCCCTCGCGGCCCAGGCGAGGCAGGGCATGGTACAGAAGTTGTGAATCTTGCCAGGATACGGAGCCGAGGCGGTAGAGTCTCATCAAGAGTTCCTCCCCGTTTGGTTTGGTATGTAGGCTAGTCCATGGCCTTTGGCAGCCACGATCATCGTGCCCACGGCGGTGAAGACCAGCAAAGCCACAGACGCTGGCTTGGTCACCTCCAGGTAGGTGATCAGTGAACGGCGAACAGCGACCAGGGGGCTGATCCCCGATACCCGATCACCGTTTACTGGTTCCATCACCTCTCCATCACCTCTCCATCACCCGCGCCACCAGCTCCACAACGTCCATGACCCGTATGCGCACCTTCTCGCGTCGAGCGGCTCCGGCCAGAGTGCGCGTGCACTGCTGGCAGGCAGAGAGGATGACCTTGGCTTCCGTGGCCTGCGCCTGCTCCAGCCGACTACGAGCCACGCTGGCCGAAAGGTCCTTATCGGACATCTCCACATCACCGCCGCCACCGCAACAGAGCGAGTATTCCCGAGTGTCCTTCATCTCAATAAACTCGATGTCGGGAATGGAGAGGATGACCTCTCGCGGTGCGTCGTAGATGCCGCTGGTGCGGCCCAGGTCGCAAGGGTCGTGATAGGTGACGCGTCGGCCGAAGCTGCCCAGCTTGATGCGGCCTTCGGCGATCAGGTCGCGGAGCAATTCCGTGCTATGCAGCACCTCGAACCCCAGCGGCTCACCGATGATGCGGGAGTAATCGGCGTGCCAGGTGTGGTAGCAGGAAGGACACGTGGCCACCAGCGCCTTGGCGCCCGTCCTGCGCACGGCGTCCACGTTGTGCCGCACCAACTCCCTCGCGCTATCGCCCATGCCGGCGATGATCAAGGGGAAGCCGCAGCACTGCTCCGCTCCGCCCAGGGTGAGGAAGTCCACCTCGGCATTGTCCAGGATCTCCGCGAAGCCCTGGGGGATGCTGTAGCTCTGAGGATAGAAGGAAGACACACAGCCGACGAAGTAGACTACCTCGGCATGTTCCTTGCCCTTCACTCCCTCGGGAATGGTGGGCAAGTTCTCGCTCCAGATCAACCGCTCCGTGTTGGCGTCGCCGGAGATATTGTAGGAGCTGGAGACAGTATCCCGCAATGTGCTCATGGCCTCGGGATGGCGTTCCATGTCCACCAACTGCTCGCGCATGGCGATCCACAGGGAGCGGGTGTCAATGTGCACGGGGCAAACCAGGCCACAGCGCCCACAGAGCGTGCAATCGTATGTGCCGCTGGCATGGGCGGTGAGAACTGCCTCGTCCAAGGGGGGAGCGCCGAAGATCCGTGCCCGCAGCCCGTATTGCTGGCGGATGGCCTTCTGCAGGACCTCGATTTTGTGCAGCGGGGCAATAGCGTCCTGGTCCTGCTTTTCGGCAAAGGTCGGGCACCAGGTGATGCACTCGCCGCAGCGGGTGCAACTATCTATCTCCATCAGTTGCTTGAAAGTGAAACGGCTAAGATCAAGCGCGGCCATGGGCCTCTCCTTTCTCCCACCCCAGTCGGGCGACATCCTCGTTCATCTGATTGATCATGGTCACCAGCGCCCCGGCAATGACGTGCATGAACTTGCTGAAAGGGACATAGACGATGACCAGAGAGGTAAGGAGGCCATGGCCGACGTACAGCACGTCGAAGAGAGCATCCCAGGGCAGGGGAAGTCCCTTGAACAACTGCGCCAGCGGGTAGCCAATGAAAGCGAAATAGGCGGTCGCTTCGGCGTGGCTGGAGTTGATGTGGATGATTTCGGTGATCCAGCCTGTGAGCAGGATCAGGCTCAGGCCAACGACCATCCATGTGTCCAGCGGGCCGGTGCGCAACTGGGGGACCCTGGAGAGATAACGACGGAAAAGAAAATACAGCAAACCGCCAGTCATCATCACTGAGCCGATCTCATTCAGCACCGCTGTGATGGGATGATCAGGATTGGCCCACATGGCGATCCAGGGGATGTGCTCCAGGTGGAAGATGTGAATGAGCAGCTTGTCGGCCACCGCGGAGATGCCTGAAAGAACCATAAGCAGCATAAAGCCGCTCAGCAAGGCGAAGTGGCTGATCCAGCGCCGCCAGTCATTGCGGTACAGCCGCCGGTTGAACCAGGCTTCGATCACGAATGACTTGATAAGCAACAAAAGCTTGCGACTGAAGAGGGTCACCAGGACGATCTTGATGATAGCTCCAATCTTCTGCTTGTTGCTGGCACCCGCCTGGCCGTTCACGCTCCCTTTCAGCCAGTTGGCAAAGACGAGTCCCATGCCCAGCAGGAAGAGTCCCATCATGGGTAGATGGGCGATCCAGAAGATAGTTTCGGCACTCATAGCACGCTCGCTTTCTCCGGTTACAGGCCTGAAGGTTACAGGGCTCAGGTCTCATGAGGCAGCCACAGGCTGTCAACTCCGAAGCAGACTGGAACAAATATGGACAAGACGTCATGTGATGTCTTGTCCACGTTCATCTGAATTCACACTGTCCGTGACCCTTGTCGGTCACCAGTATTCCGCGAGGAGATTCCCGGGTTGCCCGATAGACCCACAACAGCAGGGCGCTCTGCCTTACCCCGCCAGCACGTCTGCGTACTTCTCCATCTCCCCCTTGATGAAAGCCTCAAGCTCTGCAGAATCGGCTTTCATGAGATTCTCCAGCTCGGCAGGATCGGACACCTCGATCTTAACCAACCAGCCATCCTCGTAGGGGGATTCGTTGAGCAGGGTGGGTTCCCATTCCAGTTCTTCGTTGGCCTCCTGGACGGTTCCACTAACAATGGCCTTGACGCGCCCAACCCACTTGCCAGACTCCATGGACATGAACGTCTGGCCCTGTTCCACTTTCCGTCCCACACGGGGCGCTTCGGCATAGACAATCTCCTGGGCGATCGCCTGACCGAAGTCACTCATACCCTGGGCAACGGTGTTCCCTTCAGCCCGGGCCCAGCTATGCTCCTTGTCGTAGTACAGGTCGTCGGGGAATTCGAAACGATCGATCTTCATCTTCAGCCTCCTACTGTGATGTGTGATGATCAGACGTCCCGGAGGCAATCCTCACGAGGAGTCCACCGCGACCAGAATATACCACGATTCACCTCTCTTGTCAACATGGTGCGAAGCTATGCGCAGAGACCGCGCGCGGGCATCGAACAGAGGGTAGCACCCGCTGCTCGGAGTCCACCACCCGAACGCGTCAGCAGGAATGGCTATTTTCACCTTTGCGCGAGTTATGGTATAATATCATGGCGGCAGAGACCGCACGGTACCATAGGTCCCTTCTTCATTGATGGGGATCATTCCAGGCCAGCGTTTGCGCTGCCACAGCCACACGCCAGTCAGCGAGAGCAAGCATGGGCCGAGTCATCGCCGTCGCCAACCAGAAGGGAGGCGTCGGTAAAACCACTACCGTCATGAACCTGGGCGCGGCCTTGGCGGAGCACCAGCAACGGACGCTGCTCATTGACCTGGATCCCCAGGCGGCGCTCTCCAATAGCTTTGGACTGCAGCCGGACATGCTGGAGCATACCATCTACAGTGTGCTCACCCGTCCCGACATCCCTTTGGCAATCACCATCCGTTCGGTACGACCTTTCCTTCACATGGTGCCGGCCAACATCGACCTGGCAGCAGCAGAAGTGGAACTGGTCT
>DFBV01000228.1:7858-8377 GCA_002366755.1 Anaerolineales bacterium UBA3071 | reverse complement strand
TCCAGAGTCAAGAAGCGGTTGAACCCAGGACTGCGTGTGCTGGGCATTCTGGGCACGATGTACGACCAGCGTACGATTCACACACGGGAGATGTTGGAAGAGTTGCGCACTTTCTTCGGAGACAAGGTGTTCGATGTCGTGATCAAGAAGAGCATTCGCTTTGCCGAAGCGCCAGCGGTTCATCAGCCGATTCTCGAATACGCTCGCACGCACCCAGGCGCGGAGGCCTATCGTCATCTGGCGGAGGTGATCATACATGGCAAACAAAAGCAGCAAGGCTAACATCAGTGGTCGTGGCAAGGAACCCATGGGACGGGGAATAGACGTCCTATTCGGCGAGGCAGGGGTTACACCCCCTCCGCGGGCGCGGCGTGCCGAACCGGCAACCTCTGTTGTTGCCCCTCCCGCCTTCCCCACCCGAGGGACAGAAGAGGTCCTGGACGAGATGCTCAGCGTCGAGGCGCTGGCCGGGCAGTTGGACGAGGCACCGGGGGCACCCCCTGCACCCATACGACGAAG
>DFBV01000228.1:0-7780 GCA_002366755.1 Anaerolineales bacterium UBA3071 | reverse complement strand
CTGGCCCCAGAGGTGCCGGACCCGAAAGCCTCTCCTTCCACAGAGTACAAGCCACCAACCCGCAGTCCACTGCCGCCTGCGGTGGCTGAGCCCAGCATCGTCGGCCCGCCACCGGAGGCCGGAGCCGCGTCCGGACGGCCTGTCTCATTGCGCATCGGGGGCATCGTGATGGACGTGCCGTCTGAGGATCTCGCCTCACTGGTCCCACCCGGTCCCGGCGAGAGGGTCACGCCCGAAATCGAGATCACGCCACGGGAGTACGCGCAGGACGAACAGGAGCGCATCCTGGCCCAACTTACCTTGCATCGACGGGATGAGTTGATGGGGGAGATTGACATGCTGTATGACCGCACCTCCACGCGGCTGGCCCCCCACCAGGAGCACAGCGGCACAGCGCTGAAGCTCCTGCACCAGGCCCGGACGATCTTGCTCGAACGTCCCTATGCCTTCGCCGATGCCGAGCTGCGGATGCAGGCCGCCAAGACGCTCCTCAACCGCACGGAGAACAGCCGCAGGGTCTCCAACCGTAACTGGCCCTGGCTGTTCGCCTACGAAATCGTCTGGGCGCTGCTGCTTCTTGTCGGACTCATCTTCGAAGGGGTACTGGGGGACTGGGTGGGCAGGCTGGAACCCGCGGTGGTCACGACGATGCAGGGCATTTTCCCCGCCTGGGGGACGATGATGGTGGGCGGCATCGGCGGCGTAGTCTGCGCGCTCTGGAGCATGTGGTGGCACATCTCGGATCAGCAAGACTACGATCCCCAGCACAACCTTTGGTACGTGGTGCAACCCTTCCAGGGCATGGTTCTGGGCATCATCGTCTACCTGATTATCGCCGCCGGCTTCTTGGCCCTTCAGACCGACATCTCCTCGCCAGACGCCAGCAGAGCGGCCAAGTATTTCCCCTGGCTGGTTGCGGCCATCGCCGGCATCCGCCAGACGTTCGTCTACGAGCTGCTCGACCGCATCATCCGCGTCCTCAGCCCGCGCGGTGGCGAAGGAGGACAGTGAACGAGGCAATGAGGCGAGGCAATGAGGCAATGAGGTAACGAGGCAACAAGTAGGCGAGGAGAGCAAAGCAACCCCGTTTATTGTTTACTTGTTCACTCGTTGCCTTTTCAACCGTGGGTTGGGGGTGATGCCGGGAATCCGTCCCCGCTTGGCCACGGGTTGCCCCTCGATCACCTTGATGTCGGCAGTGAAGTCTATGGGCGGCGCGCCGGAGATGGCGCTGCCGATGCCGTAGGCATCCACCGGCGCATTGCGCTCCCTGAACATCATGATGCGCGCTGGGTCAATGCCTCCGCTGACCACGATGCGCACGTGCTCGTAGCCCACCTGATCCAGCCGCGCTCGCACCTCGATGACCAGGTCTGGCGTCACCCGGCCCCGCTCTGCCGGCGTGTCCAGGCGCACGCCCCACAGCCGATCTCCCATCGCCCTGGCCACCCGCAGGCTCTCCTCCGCCTCATCTTTGAAGGTGTCGACCAACGCGATACGGGACACGTGAGGATCAATGATGCGATCGAAGGCCTGGGTAGCCGCCACAGTGTCCCCCATGCAAAGGATGAGCGCATGGGGGATGGTGCCTGAGGGCTCGATCCCCGCCAGCTCCGCGCCGGCGGGCGTGGAGCAGCCGACGCATCCCCCCACGATCGCCGCGTACTCCATGTAGGGCGTCACGGCCGGGTGCACATGGCGGGCACCGAAACTGATCACGGGCGTGTCGCCAGCAGCCCGCACGCAGGCCCGGGCGGCCGTTGCCCAACCGCTCTCGTGCGTCAGGATACCCAGGATGGCCGTCTCGTAGAGGCAGAAACTCTGGTAGGGGCCGGTGATGCGCAACACCACCTCTTTGGCCTGCATCGCCTCGCCTTCCCCTAGCGCCCACACCTCGGAGCGATCCGCAGGCAGTACCTTCCGCAGCAGCGCCAGCACCTCCTTCATGCCGCACAGGAGGCCATCACTGTTGGCGAAGATCTCCATCGTCACCACAGGGTTCAGTCCTTCCTGTTGCAGGATGGTCTGGGTGCGGGCGAAGTAGACATCGGCCCGGTCTTCGGAGAGGGCGAAGTGGATCCACTGGTCACTTTGCTGGTTCATCAGGCTTCTCCTCCTGATGGCTCATCCCAGGCCAACTCGCAAGGGGGTCGGCGGAGCGCACAACGTGCATTCCCGCGCCAGCGAATCTGCGGAATGCAGCATCCGCTTCCTCCGTGTAGTCCATGGCCCCTGGCACGACGACCGGTGAGGTGCAATCCTCCAGGAGATATACCCTCTCGGCCAGCCGTTCATCTCGAATGGTGATGTCTTGTAGCACGTCGTCAATAGTCCAGGCCACGCAATGGCTCTTGGCCTGCCCGGCAATGACGACGGCGTCGAACTGCAGAAGCTTCTCGGCGAGACTGACGTTCTTGTGGGCGATAGGCTCTCCGTCCGGACCCTCCAAGACCTCAGGGCCAAGGATCGAATAATGCTCCGTCAGCGGGTTGTTTCCCTTGACCTGGAAGTCGGGCTGGCTGGCTCGGGCGATGCTGTGGTAGAAGATGGCCTCCTCCACAGCCGGGACAAGCGCATGGCCGATGCTTCCCAGCATCGCATGATAGGGCCAGATGGTCAGATCGTATTTGCCGCCCTTTCTCAATGCCCCCGTGTAGTGGATAAGATGGCGCTGCGCGTACTCTTCGCCAACACCGAGGCTGCGAGCAAGCAGGGGATTGAACCTCCAGAGCCCTGACTCCACATCCTCCTGTGAAATGAGCGTGAAGGGTGCCGGATGCTCATCCCCGTCGTTGACCCAGAAGGCAGAATGAAAGATCTGCATGACCTGGTGCGTGTCCATGGTCAGGCACATCTGAGTAATCACGCCCAGGTTCCGGTAGATGAACTCGCACAACCTTCGGTTGTCGTCTACCGCCCCCGATCCGGAACGCCCACCAACGAACAACTCAAACCCAGGGATGCAGAAGGTATTCTGCACGTCCACGGCCACCAGGCAGACCTTGAACCTATCATGGGCCGCGGGCCGGATGTTATGTCGCCTGGCCCACTGCTCGGCTTCCTCAGCTCGCTGCCGATACGGAACCTTCCAGACTTCTCCAACTCTGTCAGGATCAAAGTGGGACGGAATAGGCAATTCACGATACACCATGGTCATGCCCCTTAATGCCTCGTCAAGCGTAGGGTGAGGGTTTGCAGTAGCGACCTCAGTCGCTGATCAAGCCGGAAAAGCGACTGAAGTCGCTACTACGAACCTGTCACGCCGCCCGCTCAATGTGCGCTCCCAACCCTCGCAACTTCTCCTCTATCCGCTCGTAGCCTCGATCAATCTGGCCGATGTTGCCGATGACGCTCCTCCCATCGGCACACAGCGTGGCGATCAGGAGCGCCATCCCGGCGCGAATGTCGGGGCTGGTCAGCTCCTGCCCGGTGAGCCGCGAAGGCCCCACCACGACACAGCGGTGCGGGTCGCACAGGATGATCTGCGCCCCCATGCCGATCAGCTTATCCACGAAGTAGAGGCGGCTCTCGAACATCTTCTCGTGGATGAGGACAGTGCCCCGCGCCTGTGTGGCCACCACCAGAGCGATGCTCATCAGATCGGCGGGAAACGCGGGCCAGGGAGCGTCGTCGATCTTGGCCACTGCGCCGCCCACATCCGGCTGGATGCACAACTCCTGACCGTCCTCAATCACCAGGTCGCCATCGTCGAAGCGCATCTTCACGCCCAGGCGGTCGCGGAAAACGAGAAGGATCATGCGCAACTGGTCCGGCTGCACGCCACGGATGCGGAGCTCGCCCGCCGTCACTGCCCCCAGGCCAATGAAGCTGCCGATCTCGGTGTGATCGGGGCAAATGGAGAACTCACCACCGCTCAAGCGGTCCACGCCCACGATGGTCAGCGTGTTAGAACCGATACCCTCAATACGCGCCCCCCCCCGGCCCAGGAAATGGCAGAGGTCCTGCACGTGCGGTTCACTGGCTGCGTTGCGGATGACCGTGGTGCCTTTCGCCAGCACGGCAGCCATGATGCCGTTCTCGGTGGCGGTGACGCTCGCTTCGTCCAGCAGGATATCGGCCCCTCGCAGCCGGCCAGCGCGCATCTCGAAGCCGCGGCCGAACGTAACCTCCGCTCCCAAAGCTTCCAGCGCCAGCAAGTGCGTGTCCACGCGCCGGCGGCCGATGACGTCGCCCCCCGGCAGCGGCAGTTGCAATTCGCCACAACGTGCCAGCACCGGCCCGGCCAGCAGGATGGACGCCCGAATGTGCTTGCACAGCGCGGCATCAAGCGCCGCCTTGCGCACCCGCCGGGCGTGTAGGGTCAGCGTGTTCCCGTCCCATCCGCCAACCTCTACACCCAAATCGACCAGCAAACGCAGCATGGTGTCCACATCGCCAATGCGAGGCACGTTGTGCAGTGTTATCGGCTGATCGGTGAGCAGGCTGGCCGCCAGGATGGGCAGCGCAGCGTTTTTGTTGCCGCTGGGGATCACGCTGCCTCCGAGCCGCTGGCCACCTTCGATGATGAATCTGTTCATCAGGTTTCCTTTCTCTTGTTTTCCCCTGTCCCCTGCTCGCTTACCGGTATCGCCAAGGCCAGCGCACCTGCGCCCACGCCCAGCGCCTCCGCCGCGCTCCCCTCCCGCACGGCGATCTCCAGCAAGCCTTCGCTGCCCGACAGGGCGACGAGCGCACCCCGCTCGGCCATAGCGTAGGTCACACTGAGCCCCTCAATGCGACACCCGGCGATCTCGAAGAGCCATGCATCGCCAGCAGCCAGCCAGTTCACGGGGATGTCGGTGATGAGATTGCCGAAGCGGTCGGCGTGCAGCACTCGGCCGCGGATGGAACCGTTGGGCAGACGCTCGGGCTGCGGCAGCGAGAAGGTCACAGGGTCGGTAATGGACGTCCCCAGCGCATCGAAAGGCACGCCTGCTGCCAGGTGAGCGCCCACAGGCGAAAAGATATCGCGGCCGTGAAAGGTCTGGCTGACGGTCGGCAACCAATACTGTGGTTGGTCCAGGTGGATGATCGTGGCGCGCCGAGGGCGGCGGGTTTCGGGTTTCGGGTTTCGAGTTCCAGGTTGTTCTCCCACCCCCTGATCACTGATACCTGATACCTGATACCTCCCGGCCAGGGCGTAGCTGAAGACGCCGTTGTCCGGGCCGACGAAGTAGGTTTCTTCTGCACGCACGGCGATGGGGCGGCGAACGCTGCCCACTCCGGGGTCCACAACGACCACGTGGATGGTCCCCAGAGGGAAGTAAGGGGCGGCCGTGGACAGGACGTAGGCGGCCTGGCGCACGTTCTGCGGCTCGATATCATGGGAGATGTCCACGATGCGCGCTTCCGGAGCGATGTCCAGGATCACTCCCTTCATGGTGCCCACGTAGCCATCCGCCTGGCCGAAATCGGTCGTCAGAGTAATAATTGGCACACGCAACCTCCAGAGGACAGGAATTGAACAATTCGGCAATGAGCAATGACCAACCAGAAAACGACATTTGGCATTTGCTCATTGGGCATTGGGATTTCTTGACTTCATTGTACCGCAGACGCCCCCTAACGTCAAAGTCCGAAGAACCGTTTTTCAACAGCGGAGACCTGTGGTATAATGTAGCCATGGACGAGCAAACTCAAACTAAACTTGGCGTTATCGATTCGTTATCCCTCGGCTTCCGCATGGTGGTCAGGCGGCCGTGGCTCCTTCTGCTGCCGGTGCTGCTGGACTTGGTGCTGTGGTTTGGCCCGCGCATTTCCATACAACCGCTCGTCGACAGCTTCCTGCCCCTGATGCAGATGCCGACAGCCATGCCGGAGGACATGCAACAGATGGCGGCACTCTCTCGGGAGATGCTGGAACAGATAGGAGAGCATTGGAACCCGCTGAGCTTGCTGGCTCGCGGCGTGGTGAATCTCCCCAGCTTCATCGCCAATCAGGTGACACAAGTTTCGGCAGGCCATCCCCCCGCTGCCATGAAGGTTGGCAGTTTCGCCGCAGCGCTGGGATCGGGGCTGTTGATCGGCCTGACGGGCACGCTTCTGGGCGGGCTCTATCTGACGCTCATCGCCGGCCAACTGCGGCGGTTACAGCCCGAGAAAGTCGATCAAACCTACGAAGCAACTGCGGGGCGCAGCTTCCTGCACCGCCTGGGATTGACCTGGCTGCGGCTGATCGTGCTGGCATTGCTGCTGCTGGGTGGTGTGCTGTTCTTCATCGTGCTCGCTTCCCTGCTTGGCGGTGTGCTGAGTCTCATCAGCCCAACCTTTGCGTTCAGCAGCGTGAGCCTGCTCAGCCTTGTCGCTGGCTCGATTGTCCTCTGGGTCGGGTTTATCCTGCACTTCGTGACCGACGCCATCGTCCTCGACGAAGTGGGCGTGCTGCAGGCCATCTGGCGCAGCCTGAACATCGTGTGGCGCAACCTTTGGCCCACCATGGGATTAATCCTGCTGAGCTATGTCATCGGGGCTGGCTTCACTTTCATCTGGGACAGAGTCGCTAGCACAATCTGGGGCACGGCGGTGGGCATCCTGGGGACGGCGTACATCGGTGCAGGGCTGACGGCTGCGGGACTGGCCTTCTACGCCGACCGGCGACAGCTCTGGCAGGAAGCAGCGGCGCAGCACACGGCGTGAGAGGCTCGTAGTGCGCCACGGAGCGGGCGGAGTGGCGCGAAACCACACTGCGCTGCGCTACCCAGTTACACTGAGTCGGTCTTTGACATAATGGCTGGTCAGCGGTAGCGAAAACAATTCTCGGCTGTCCCAGCAGTTTGCGCAATGCCTCAAGTGACATGCCCTGATTGATGAGCCGGGTAGCCAGCGTATGCCGTAGACGGTGTGGGACGACTGCCACACCACAGATCTGACCCCACAACAAAAAGCCCCTGATCACTGTGATCAGGGGCCTTTCTCACAGAAAACAAGCTCTGCTGGCAACGACCTACTCTCGCAGGGGCCTGCGCCCCAACTACCATCGGCGCTGGAGGGCTTAACTTCCTGGTTCGGGATGGAACAGGGTGTGTCTCCTCCGCTAGAGTCACCAACAGAGCTATTGCCCTATTAATTCACGCTAGCACCCTAGAAACTGAACAGAATGCGGCCTTCGAAACCCTTGCTCGCGCATACGAATTAAGCCCTCGCGCGATTAGTACGGCTTAGCTGAGCACATTGCTGTGCGTACACTTGCCGCCTATCCAACCGGTAGTCTCCCGGTGCGCTTACCCGATTAATTCGGTGGGGGATCTTGTCTTGGGGCAGGCTTCCCACTTAGATGCTTTCAGCGGTTATCCTTGCCAGACATGGCTACCCAGCGATGCCCCTGGCGGGACAACTGGCACACCAGCGGTCTGTCCATCCTGGTCCTCTCGTACTGAGGACAGCTCCCCTCAAATCCCCTACGCCCACAGCGGATAGAGACCGACCTGTCTCACGACGGTCTGAACCCAGCTCACGTATCGCTTTAATGGGCGAACAGCCCAACCCTTGGGAGCTACTCCACCCCCAGGATGCGATGAGCCGACATCGAGGTGCCGAGCTGGGCCGTCGATGTGAACTCTTGGGCCCAACTAGCCTGTTATCCCCGGGGTAGCTTTTATCCGTTAAGCCACGGCCCTTCCACTCGGAACCGTGGGATCACTAAGCCCGACTTTCGTCTCTGCTCGACTTGTAGGTCTCGCAGTCAAGCTCCCTTGTGCCTTTGCACTCTACGGCTGGTTTCCATTCAGCCTGAGGGAACCTTTGGGCGCCTCCGGTACCTTTTAGGAGGCGACCGCCCCAG